>JABDKS010000509.1 GCA_013002105.1 Pirellulaceae bacterium
GGTGTTCGACACCGAGAGCGAACGCCACGAGTACGTCCAAGCGCTGGCCGGTCGGATGGACACGAGAGATTCAGCGCAGGCAAAACACGTCATACAAGGCGACCGGTGGGGGCATCCGATTACGCAGGACGGAAATCCATGACGCAACGGACTCATCACGCCGGGCAATCGCGGGGGCAACGCCCGTCGAAGCGTCCAGTAAAGCGTCCAGCGCACCGCAATGCTCCCGCCCACATGCTCAGACCACGCGTCAAACGCATCGCGTCTGGAATATTGGCGAAAAAACCTACTCTCGCTGGGTTGCGTCCCATCCATTTTCATCAAAGCGATGCGGCCACCGACTTGATTTGTATCCGTACAATCAAACCCCACCCGATCGTTGCTGATGTCATCGAGCACGACGCTGAACGCCTTCTGCGTGAATCACCCTACAACGAACTCCATCAAATTCGCTGCGTGCGCCGACACGGTGTAACGGTTTTGAAAGGAACCGTCGACTCGTACTTCCTCAAGCAACTGGCACAGGAAACGATCCGCGGGACCAACGGGATCACCAAGATCAACAACAATATTTTTGTGAACCCCTAGTTGGACAGCGCTGCTTTGGAATCCAAACGCTGTGTTTTCCCGTCCCGGATAGCCGCGTTTCGTTACGAAAACAACCGGTGTTATCGCCCGATGGCTAGAGCAATTTTAGTTTTCTCGTAGGCCAGGACCTGTCCTGGCGCCGCTGTGCCAGGACAGGTCCTGGCCTACGATTGATCCCACGTACTAAGTAAAAATGCTCTAGTGAAACATCGCGCTGTCCAGCTAGAGCATTTCTAGAAATGTCGTAGTCTATTGCGCGGCAGGAAAAGGGTTCACGGCGCACAGCGAGGCAATCACGTCGTTGCCATTCCGGATGACTCCGCGGAGTCGGCTGCTGATTGCACTTTTGCATGCCGTGAAATCCAGACGCTGCAATTCGCGTGTCGAAGGACATACTTAGTCGTGTTGCCTAAGATCAGATCGTGAATTCGACCGTGCCCGGCGTCGCCGATGACCAACAGGTCGCTGCCGTTCTCATTGGCAATATTCACAATTGCGTCACCAACGTGATGATTGCGGGTCACGACCGCCGCAGAATTGGGCAACGTCCCCCGCACTCGTTTGCACATTCGCTGCGCAGCCTGATTCATTGTGGAAAAAATCTCGTCTTCGTTCGTCACTGCGGCTGCTGTCATTCCATCGCCCATGATGTAGTCGTAGATCGGTGTAATGCTGACAACAACAGCTTGCGAGTCTCTGTCCCAATCTAATTGCAACATTTCATCGACTGACGCGCGCGATTGATTGGAACCGTCGTAAGCGATCGAAATTTTGTTGGCGCGTTTGTGTTGGGAGGCTAATTCCTTGTCGGTGAAGTCACCACTATTGGGTCGCACGACCAGCACCGACGTTTTGGCGTGCGTCGCCACATAATCCGATATGCTGCCCAGCAAGACACGATCAAGAAGCGAATGACCTCGAGCTCCCATGACGATCAGATCAACTTCTTCCTCGGCTGCCTGTTCCAAAATCACGTTGGCTGCATGACCAGGCAAATACATCCGACGAATCGACGCGCATCGGTTACGCAGTTTCTCCGTCAGCATCGCATGGTTCTTCGTAGCCAATTCTCGCTGCGTTTCGACCCAATCAGGAAACCAAGGTTCCAAGTACTCAGTATTCGTCGCAGGCGGATAACCCGCGACCGTCAGCAGAATCACATCCAGCGGTTCGTGGAAATGCAGCTCCCGTAAAAACAGGGCAGCGTGGTCAGACGACGACGAATTATCGGTGGCAATCAAGACTTTCATTACAACTTCCTCGACGGACCAACGGAAACGCTCATCACAACATCAAAAGCAAATTGCAGGTAGCGTGCCAAACGCTATAAAGAGCGGACGCAATCGCGGTGCCAACTCCCACAACCTGCTCCTGGGCCGGATTCGGCGATGCGATTCGTCCGTAAAGCGAACGATTTGCCTTCGTCGGTACCTCGAAACGATTATCGTGGACACCGACTTTCACGTGCGATTTTGCACACCCAGCCCTATGGCAGGTGTGCTTTCGTGCACATCGCGTCGCAGCGGCACACTCGATTGCATCCCGAGAGGGGGAATTCAGTTATCCTATCGACAGCAATGGCATGGTGATTGCATCCACAATCATTGCAGTGTCAGACTCGTCGACCCAAACACGCTTCAAACACCCAAGGGAGTGAAATGCACGCGGAACTGCTAGAAACATTGAAGAGCCTGCATCTTCAACTGGAATCGATTGACGACTTGGACGAAACGGAAGTGGAGTTGCTGCAAAAATCCGTGACGGAGATCCAAGAGACGCTCGAAGAAAAGGATGTTGACTCCGCGTCGCTGGCCAAGCGATTTCACGAAGCGACCGAATCATTCCGCGAATCACACCCCGTCTTGACACGTACCGCTGGTCAATTTGCCGACATGTTGTCACAGATGGGTATCTGAGATCTGGCAAGCCGCCGGTGCCCGACCGCGAATACGGTGACGTCCATCCCCGCGGATCCCCAGCCCGCCGCGAGCCATTGACCGACTCAACCAACGCGCCAGTCGCTCACCCAACCAACACGCCCCCGCGCACGTACACACTGAGTCAACCGATGATCGGATTGCTTGATTGCCGATTTGTACCGTTGCTTCTGTTCGGATGCTTGTTGGTCCAATCTGCCGCCGCCGACCAGCCGAATGTCTTGATCATTTTGGCCGACGATTTGGGGTGGGCCGATCTCGGATTCCAGGGCTCGACCGATATTCGATCGCCCCACATTGATCAGCTAGCCAGCCACGCGATTCGATTCACCGATGGCCATGTCACCGCGTCGGTCTGCAGTCCTTCCAGGGCTGCTCTGATGACAGGAAAATATCAACAAAGATTCGGACACGAAGCGAACACGCCGCCGTCGGATCACGGAATGGACGTCGATCAATCGACGATGGCCGACGCGATGAAGCAACTTGGGTATCGCACGGGCGTTATTGGTAAATGGCATCTCGGCGACCGCGACGAGTTCTATCCCACGCGACGTGGTTTTGATTATTTCTTTGGGTTGCGTGAAGGCTCGCGAAGCTATTTCTACAATGCAAAGAAAGATGATCGAGCAAGCAGCTACAAGAAGATCGAAGAGAATGGTCAACAGGTTGCGTTTGACGGTTACTTAACAGACGTCTTGGGAGACAAGGCTGTTGAGTTCGTTGAATCCGATTCGCAAGATCCGTTTTTTCTGTTCTTGTCGTTTACCGCTCCACACGGCCCCATGCAGGCAACCGAGCATGACTTGGCCCGGTTCGAAACGATCGCCGACAAGAAGCGACGAACTTACGCCGCCATGATCTGGGCCATGGATCGCGCGATTGGACGGGTTTTAGATGCATTGCAGTCACGCGGTCAGGCCGACAATACGATCGTCTGGTTCCTGAGCGACAACGGAGGCGCGACGAACAACGGTTCCGTCAACCTGCCACTGGCCGGCCACAAGGGAATTAAGTTCGAAGGCGGCATTCGTGTCCCGTTCCTAATGCGATGGCCAAAACAGTTCGGGGGCAACACGAAGTATGACTCAATGGTCAGCGCGATGGATATTTTTGCGACATCATTCGCAGCCGCCGGCGGTGACGTGTCGACCCTCCAACTGGACGGTGTTAATCTGCTACCCCATTTGCGCAACGAAGTAACGACACCACCGCATGAGGAACTCTATTGGCACAAGCTGTGGTTTTCGGCAATGAGAGATGGCCCCTGGAAACTGATCTATGTCCAAGACTACGGCTACGCGTTATACAACCTGGCGGAGGATTTGGACGAATCCAACAACTTGGCCGCAGCGGATCCCCAGCGAGTTGAATCTATGAAAGAGCGGATGAACGCATGGAAAAAGAACATGGAGCCGCCGCGTTGGGGCGAAGCAGAAGTCTGGTTTCGCACCCACAGCAAGAATCACATTCGGATCATCGAAGGCACTCAATAGAATCACAGCGGACGATCAGTCCGCCATTGACCGTACACCGGGACCTAACTTGCCGCTGCCATGCCAGGACAGCTCCGTTTGGTGCATCATGTTTGCGGTGCAGAATCGACGCTACTGCGTGGTATTGATCGAAGCGGAGAGTTCTTTTTCGCGTAGCCCCGCTTGGTCTGCGGCGTCTTCTAGGAAATAGTTCAGGTCGGCTTGTTTGTCGGCGTGGATCACGTCATAGGCGTGAGCCGCACTATGTGCGTGATAAAGTTGTTCGGCCAAGTTCGCGTCGCGAGTAATTGCGGTCGCAAAGGCGGCCAGAATCTGCAGGTGCCGTTTCCGCTCCATCTCCGGCGTCGCCAGCAGCAAGACCGCGTGAACGCGGCGACCGTCTGGAGCGTCAAAATCGAGCCCTTCGTCGCTAATTCCCAACACACCCTTGATTTCATCGCCTTCTTCTAAGATCGCGTGTGGAATCATCAGACCTCGCCCCAAACAGGTCGTCTGATCAGCATCGCGCTGCAGCACACGCTGCACGAAGTCTTCTTGATCAACCTCCATCGGAAAGGTCGCATACAGTAGCGACGCCAAATTACGAATCGTCCCTTCACGATCACTACCCGTCAGCCCGACCACGATGCGGTGCTCCTGCAAGAAATCCAACAATCGAGGTCGATCCTTGTGATACTCGCCTGATCGAATCAATCCAAACCTTGTCGCACTTGGACCGAGCAGTTGATTGATCGCTAGCGCGGAGAGGCCAACCGTATTAACCAACGTTCGTACTTCCTCGCTAAACCCGGACTGCTCATTGGCAACCAACAGGATCAGCCCGACGGCTACTCCACCATGTGGTAATAGCGAAACGCCCAAGTAATTCCGAACGCTGCTGGGCACTTCGGCCAGCGTCATTGCGGAGAAAGCACTGATGCACTTGCTCGATAATCGAGCGATGAAGTAAAGTCCGACTAATCCTGCTGCCTGCGGCACCAAACCAAAGTCAAGTCGCATGCCGGCAAAAGTAAAGAAGAGTGCGAACAATGCACCGCTGATTGTTTGTAAATAGGCTTCGCCTGAACGCACCAGGTCGTGACGCAAGTTGGTGACAATGATTCCAGCGAATGTGCATGCGAGGATACCTCCGGATGTTCCGAAACCGGCGGCAAATCCCCATGACCCCAGCACAACCGCCACCATTGTCGGCCCCAGAAAAGCGGGACTCACAAAATTGCGTGTCAGTAGAATGGCCGTTACCGCACACAATCCGCCAATCGCCATGGTAACGCCGAACTGTACGACCACACTCTGCAAGGCATGCCCAAAGCCGGCCTGATCGGCCAAAACGGTCGTTACAAAGACAAAGACCGCAACCGCGACCATGTCAATCAAGCCGATGGCAGCCAGCAACGTACGCGTCAAAATCCCGCGGGCGCGAGCTTCTTGGATCACCAAAACAGTCGTTCCAGGTGCACCAGCGATCGCGATTGCCGCCAGCAGCACAGCAGGTGTCGCTGTCATCACCTCACCGCCGGGAACAAACGGCGCTACAAAAATCAACAGTGTGCCAACTAACAGCGGCGTAATGATCGCTTCACCGAGCAATAAGAACCCAATTCGCTTACCCGTGTTGCGCAGGCTGGAGAAATAGAGCGTCGCCCCAACGGTAAACGCAATGAACCCGAGCACAAAGTGCATGTACGGCAGAAACTTGTCCAGGCAGTTCGGCTCGAGCCCAGTGTCCATTCCCGGCAATGCGAGCTGGCGCAGAAGGATTCCGGTCGCAATCCAGCCGGTCACACGTGGAAGCTTGATCCGTGCGAAAATCTCGCCACCCAAGATTCCTGCGACAAGCACCGTCGCCATGTTCAATAGCGGGTCATCAAAACGCAAATCTTGCAGGAACTCCATAGGAGAAGAAACCTGTGGGTTTTCAACAGCGTGAAATCTAACTGGCGTATCTTAGTCAAGGATCGCCATTAGACCAACGCGAGCCTGACTCTGCTACCTGATCGAATTCGGCGATTTCTCAAGTCGACGCTAATGTAGGAGGCATCGTCGTGCATTTGGCCAATCATTTGCGTTGCCTCAATTGCGTTCCCCCATTTGCCTTCTTCAGGGCAACGGATATAGCGGCTAGCAGCGAACGTCCGATTGAATCGATCGTAAATCGGCTGCGATGCTCACACCGTCTCCGCCCAATGGTGAATGTCTCATTAACGTTTCCGCTTCATTCCGGCACCTTCATGGCGAAACAATGGGTACCGTGCGCTGGGCGTGTGAGCCGAGTCCATGATGCGAATGAGGCGCTCGGCAACATCCGGGTGCTCATCGGCTCTATCAGTCGTCTCGGCTGGATCAGTGTGAAGATCATAAAGTTCAGGCCGCGGCGGTTTATTCGAACTGACTTTCAACTGAACGAGTTTCCAATCGCCCTTTCGCAAGGCCCGTTTGCCGCCTTGTTCGACAAACTCCCAGTACAGATAGTCGTGCTGTTTCTGTTCGGACGGATTTCCCAGCAAAGTCGGCAGGTAGCTGATCCCGTCGATGTCGTCGGGTGCCGGTAGGTTGACCAGTTCTGCCAAGGTCGGCAGCAAGTCTTGAAAACCAGACAGGTGATCGGTTTGCGAGTTCGCAGCAATCGTGCCTGGCCAACGGGCGATCATCGGCGTGATGATGCCGCCTTCGTACAAATCACGTTTGATTCCGCGATACGGTCCGTTGCCGTCAAAGTATTCCGGATCGGCGCCGCCGGCAGACGTCGCACCGTTGTCGCTGCAAAATACAACCAGCGTTTGATCATCGATCTTCAGTTCCTCTAACAGTTCAATGATGGTTCCAATATCACGATCCATTCGTGAGACCATTCCAGCGAACGTAGCACGCGGACGGGGTTCGTGACGGTAGTGCTGCCCACCTGGTTGGCCATAGGGTGTCTCCGAACCCAACTTGCCCACGTACGGCGTTTTGGAATCATCAGGGACATCCAAGTCGACATGAGGAATCGTGTACGGCAAATACAAAAAGAATGGCTTCGTGTGATATCGCCGGATAAACGCCAGTGCTTCATTTGTAAAAAGATCGTGGCTGTAGTGGGTGCGCCCGATTGGATTATCAGGAAAGACAACTTTCTGGCCGTCGCGCCACAGAAACTCGGGATAGTAATGATGCGCATTGGTCTGACTCAGGTAGCCAAAGTAATGCTGGAAACCTTGTTTCCAAGGAGCGCCGCTGTTGTCCGCCGAACCCAGCCCCCATTTGCCGATCGCACCGGTGACGTATCCGGCTTGCTGCATAATCTCAGCCACGGTCACGTCTTGCTGCAACAACCAGCCGGGACTATTTCCGCGTACACGGGTGTGCCCTGTATGTTGACCGGTCATCAACACGCTGCGTGACGGAGCGCAAACGGTGCTGCCCGAATAGTGCTGCGTGAACTTCAAGCCTTGGCGAGCAAGCCGATCGATATTCGGCGTCTGAATGATCTTGCCGCCATACGCACCGACATCGCCGATCCCCAAGTCGTCGGCCATGATGTAAATCACGCTGGGCTTCGAAATCCGCGCCGATTCGCCGGCCTCGCGCGATGGCTGCGCCGACGCGTACATCGCGATCGACGTGCAGCAGACCATCGCAACAAAGCGAAAAACGCAATGCGGCATGAGCAGTTCTCCCAGCAGATTTTTGCAGGCGACGTGTGGCGATCTGTTTGCCGATCGACGCAGGCGTTTTACCTTTTTGTCACGTAGACGTAGTAGGCTCCGTACTCTTCGCCATCCTCTGTACTGAACAGAGCCGTCATGCGCGTCTTGCCGGCCTTGAGTCGCAGATCGAACCGGACCTCCAATTCTCCGCTATCGACCATTTGCGTCGACTGGATATCACCGATCTGAATGGACGCCTTCGTGGCCTTGATCGCCTTTCCAGGAGTGGTTCGGAATGCCGCGACGCCGGGAACACCAGCCCCCGGTTTCATCGGAGCATCGATCGCCACATCGACTTCTTCGGGCCAACGACGCAGAACAATTTCGTAATCTCCGTCTTCGACAACCTTCACATTCCAAAATCCGGTGTTTGCATCGCCGTTCATCGCCTTGCGAATATGTGCTTGATTCCAGGGGGTCGATCCGGTGGTAATCCAGTCGTGAGACGTCAAACGGGCGGGATTGTCTGCGGCGTGGCCCAGGTAGATCGCGGTGTCATTGGCAAAGGTCGGCTCCAGTTCTGCCCACCACTGGTCGTAGAAATCAGTCAACCGCTTGACGACTTCGGGATGGTCTTTGGCAATATCGTCACTCTGCCCAGGATCCGCTTTGATGTCGTACAACTCTTTGCCATTATTCAGTCGCCATTGTCGGGTCATCACAGCGCTTTTACGCCACTTGATCGGATCCTTCACCCGCTGTGAATCGGTGATCAAAATCCGATCGGGCCAATCCGCATCAACTTTCGAATCGAGCAGCGGCGCGATGCTTGTGCCGTCAAATTTCACGCCACTCGGTGGTGGAACATCACAAAGGTCGATCAATGTCGGCAGCACATCGACGTAAGCCGTGATCTCATTAACATCACGTCCTCCCGTCAACTCTCCTTGGGGCCAATGCACGAACAACGGCACGCGGTGACCACCGTCGTACTCACTTCCCTTTTTTCCTCGCATGCCGGCGTTGAACACCTTGTCACCCGACGATGTCCCGTTGTCGGTTGTAAAGATAAAAATTGTGTTCTCGGTTAGGCCTTGTTCATCCAAAAACGAGCGCATCTTGCCGACGTTGTCATCAATATTGGCGATCATGCCATAAAAATTGGCGAGGTTGGTGTTCTGATCCTGGTACGGCTCGCTGAATTCTTCGGGCGAATGCATCGGGCCGTGCGGAGCATTGGTGGCAACGTACGCCAGAAACGGCTTGCCCTCCGCTTTGGATTTCTTAATGAATCGTTTGGCGTAGTCAAAAAAGACATCGGTACAAAATCCCTTCACAGGCGTCGCTGTGCCGTTGTGCCAATAGCGCCCATCGAAATACGCGTTGTCCCAGTAATCAGGCGTTTGACCGACGCCGCCGCCGCCATGACGCAATACCTCGGTGAATCCGCGGTCCTCGGGACGATACGGATAGTTGTCACCCAAATGCCATTTGCCAAACATCCCGGTCGCGTATCCGGCGTCCTTAAAAACTTGACCCATCGTCACTTCGTTTTCTCGCAACATTGATCGTCCCATGATCGTGTGCCAAACACCGGTACGGTTGGTCCAGTGGCCCGTCAAAAACGCACAGCGTGTGGGCGAACAGGTCGGTGCAACGTGATAATCGGTCAACCGCACCGACTGATTGTAAAGTTCGTCAATGCGAGGTGTTTTGAGGATCGGATTTCCGGTACAAGACAAATCGCCGTAGCCCTGATCATCGGTGATCACGATCACAACATTCGGCTTATCGTCAGCCGACAGCGACGCACAACAAGCAACAATCAAGTAAGCAAAACAAAGCAGTCGTATCATCTTGGGTAACTATCCTACAATGGAGCAAAGCGACGAAAGGTTCTATCGGATGAATGCGATTCGTAGCCAAGTACGTCTCGCAGTTTGTCAGTACGAATGTTTGCGATTCGTAAAACGGACTTCAGTCCGTTACCACCTACGTCTCGCAGATCCCCCGTACAAAGCTTGCGATTCGTAGAACGGACTTCAGTCCGTTGCCAACTACGTCGCACAGTTTCCCAGTACAAAGTTTGCGATTCGTAGAACGGACTCCAGTCCGTTACCAAGCGGGTCTCGCAGTTTCTTAATACAAAGTACGTCTCAATAACGGACTGAAGTCCGTTCTACGTTTCTTTACAGCGACTTGATCGCGACGTTTCGGAATTCGACGGCATCGCCGTGCCCTGCGAATCCAAAAAATCCTTCCGTGCGATCTTTGCCGGGATGCGGTCTCTCCGCCATGAACTCTGTTACCTCGGATAAATCGGCATCCAATATAACGTTGCCATTAAGCTCGACTTTAATCTTGCTGCCCACAACTGTTACCTCTTGGAAATTCCATTGTCCTGCCTCACGCAAATACCCACGTTTCGCAGCCACCATCCCGTAGGCCGATCCATGATACTGACGCGGATCGAGCTTGGCGTATTTTGGATGCTCCGAATCGAGGACCTGCAATTCACACATGGCGTGGTAAGCCGGATCACCGTCGCCGGGTGAGCGAATGGCCAGACCGTTGTTGCCGCCAGGTGGCAAGCGAATCTCGACACGTGCGACGAAGTCACCGTATTGCTGTGCGGTCAACAACATTCCACCTTTACCCTGCTTGCAACGGATCGAGCCATCGACGACTTCGTAATTGTCAACCGCGCCGGTCCAGCCACTGAGCGTCTCGCCATCGAATATCGATTCAAAGCCATCACCTCCTTCACTGCTCAGCATCTCGTTGGATTGCTCGGGCGATAATTCTCTGACATAGATATTTCGCCACCGAATTTCTCCGCCGTGCGTCTGCAATTCAATTGGTCCCGACGGGAACAACGGACTCTTGCGATCCCAGAAATTCTCCATGATCGCGTTGTTCACGACCTTCTTGCCGTTGAGCCACACCGTGGTTCGAGCCCCGATTTGTCGAATCTTGAATTGATTCCATTGTCCAAAAGGTTTGTCGGCCAGTTCGCTGGGATTCTTGCCAGCGGCGCCGGCGCTATTGTTCCAAAGCCCGCCACTGCCCAAATTAGCGCCCAGCTTAAATTTGCTTTCCTGTGTCGAATCCCAAATCTGAACCTGCGGGGTGCCTTTGAGATAAATGCCACTATCTGCGATCGGCACCGTTTTGTACTCGATCATCAGCTCGTAGTCCGTGTAATCCTTGTCGGTTACCAAGTAGGCACCGTGACCGTCATTGACCAGTTCGCCGTTCTCGACCGTCCAATGCTTTTTAGCATCGGCCGTCCACTCACTGACCTTGTCTGCCCGCTCACTTTCGGACATCTCGGCCAACTTGATCGGGCTAAAGTGCGGTCGCCCGTGCCAACCATCTAGATCCGTGCCATTAAAGATCTTTTCGAATCCCGCTGGCGGACTCTCAGCAGAAGCAGAGGTCGCGTTCAAGCCGACGGCAACAAACAAACAAAGGATCGAATTACAGTGTGTCAATTTTCTAGTCATGAGGTGGGATAACATTCGAGTGGGGAGAGGCAGGAAAAATCACAAACGCAATCGCGGATTCGCGACCAACTATGAGACCTGGTTTTGACCAGCGTTTTCTGCCTGTTGAATTGTTAAGGGCCAACCAGGAAATTGGTTGGACGCCTTGCCGTCGGTCGCGTCGACCAAGAATCGGAACGCTTCCAAGTGGTACGTCTTGGCGTTGGTATCGATCGTCACGAGTCCAAAGCCGCTTCCTTTCTGATGCGCTTTATCGTAACGATTCTTTTCCGTACCGACTTCAGGATTGCCAACGGCATAGACGTAAGCCATGTTTCCAAACCCGTCCAGATATTCGCCTGTATTCGCTAGTCCATGCTGCGGACGATTCTCGTGTGGCATGTTCATCTCGTCTGGCCGCCACCAGCGAGGATAACCCGCTGCTATTGCAGGCGTACAAAACGACCAGCAGCTATCACGCTGTTTATCGACGCCATATTGCACCAGCGACGTTA
The DNA here is from genome assembly GCA_013002105.1 of Pirellulaceae bacterium. The sequence continues at coordinate 11,651 of JABDKS010000509.1, forward strand.
AATGCTGGTCGCCGTTGATATGCAGCGGCATCCCCTTGCGGATGATATTAATCGCATTGTCTCGTGCTGTTTGCGGCCAGCCACCAGAATCCAAGTCAGCTTTCAAGTAACCGTTGTAACTGCCATGGTGCGTTGCGACGCCAGCAAACACCGTTTGACTCAGCAAAACTTTTAGATCGTGCCCGCGCCAATCGTCGACCCAATGTCGCAAGAAATCTTCTTGCCGTTGTCCCAACAAGACTAATCCCGGTTTGTCCAAAAACGCCGTGTCGACATTCTGGTCTTTGACATGATCGGCGCGTCCGCTGCCGGTTTCGACATTCTGCGGACCGCTTTTCCATTGGCGGTCACCCAGGATCGCAAAACTGACATTCCCGTAAACCATGTCGCCGTAGTACACACTAATGTCTTGCTTGACCGGCGTGGGATCATAGAAATCGGGGTGGTGCGCACAATTGGTGGTATGCACCACGTTGACCATGCGAGCAGGTTCGATGTACCCACCGTTGCTGGACGCACCACCGTCCTTGACGTTCATCGGCGCGCCGCCTTCGCCCCAAATGTTTCCTTGGAATACATCGTGATCGTCGGGGATGCACAAAGTCGGACGGTCCTTCATCGCATGACGGAAGGCCCATCCGTGTTGATAAAACTTACGCAAGTAGTTCAGAATCGCCGGCTCGGCGGGGCTGCGAATGATTCCAAAACCACCATGGCTTTCGTACAACTGATCTCCGGAAAAGTACAACATGTCCGGATCGAGCTTGATCAGATTCTCTGCCACCGGTGCGTACGGAAACCCGTAGTCGTTTTGGCAAGTCAGAGCACCCAGTCGCAACGCTCTGCCGGATGGATTGGCTTTGATCGTACCCGTCCACGTTGACTCGGTTTCGTTTCCGCTGGGATGTTTTTCGCGATAGACAACCTTGTAGGGTGCCTCCGTCGTCTCATCCCAATTTGCAATCCGAAACGTTGCGGTCCACGCGTCCGGATGCAACGTCGCCTTGCCAAGCGAATTCCATTGCTCACCTTGCTTGACATACAGTTCGATATCGTGGCTGTCTTTGTCACCCATCGGACCGGTCAATGCCGATAGCTTCATCACGAATCCGTCGTCGCCACGCGAATCGCTCAACGAATACATCGTCCACAGAATCGGCCCGAATCGGTTGCTCGGCGAAACGGTGAAGGCTTTGCCGGACGCTGTCCAATCACGAAACTGGTAACGGCCACCCTTACCCGGCGGGTTTTTGCCCTGCTTTTTTCGGCCGCCACCAGCGGACTTAGGAACAAAATTATTGACAATCGCGACGTTGCCAAGAATCGCGTCACTGGGAACCTGAGCCGAAAGTTGACCGAGTTCGTTTCCCTCCGCGTCCATGGCCGTCAAGGTCAGCGAATATTGGTTACCGGCCGATTCACCAACCAGTCTCAGTGTGGTTCGCCTGGGATTCTTTAGCCGGTCGAACGCCTTGGACTTGTTGCCCAGCACCAATTGGCCGTCAACCACACCCGCCTTGATTCCGTTTTTCGCAAACGTATTGCTACGATGATCATTCAGTTCGCTCTTCACGCCCACTTTGAACCCGGCACCCAAATCCGAATTGGCGACTTCGACCTGATCAATCACCACGGACATCTCAAATCCCGCCTTGGGGTTTGTCAATTGATGGGTGATCAGATGGACGTTACGATCGGCACCGGTCGACTGACATTCGGCCGACCCATCAACAATCCGCCAGTTCTCCATCGGATTGGCCCAGCAATCACCACCCAGCCAAACGCGATCATGCGTATCGCTCCAATTAACAGTCGCGGGCGTCTTTGCGACGGGCGCCTGGGAGTCAACGCCGTCTTGGGCAACGGATCTCTTGGTCAGTCCCAAACAAGCGCTGCCGAAACCAATCAACTTGAGTGCAAAGCGACGCGTCAAAGATGTCATTCAATCGGTCTCCGAAATATTCCGTCTAAGAATAAATGTTGCATTAACTAATAGGGCCGGTTCCTACCGGCCGCCACGACTCAACCACCCCGTGGTGGCCGGTAGAAACCGGCCGCAGGACGAAGCGAGCTTTTGCGGTGGTTCAACCACTGGGGTGCAACAAATTGACGGTGGTATTGTAACTGTGACGCCAGCGGATTGTGGGCGCTTAGCGGGACGGAACACAAATTCGCCGCAACAGCAAATTGCAGCACTCACGCTCGGGGTAAATTCGTCCGACTTTCGATCGACACAACGCGACGATTGCACCGAATGGGAGCATTTTTGCGAATGATGCGTGACGAGCCGGAAATGGGGTCAGTAATCAGAACGCTGTGTTTTCCCGTCCCAATAGCCGCACGGCGATAGCCGCGGTTCCTTCCGAAAAATAACCGGGGCTATCGCCCATCGGCTAATGAAAAGTGGCGCTGTCCAATCAGGCACCTGGTGTACGGTTCATGCGACAAGAATTAGCCGAGCAAACTATCGCTGACACTCGGGCGCGATCATTCGGAGCGGGAAGGCCACACTTTTGCGCGCCATAGGTGTCATAGCTCCAAACCCGACTGTCCGTCCCACTTAACGAATCCTTCGATCGCCTCGTACTCGGCCAATCCAAGTGCATCGTACCGGCGCGCCGTTTCCGCATTTCTCGCTTCGGCACGCTGCCAAAATTCACGAACGTCCGTGCCGGGAAACAGCGCTCGATCCTTCTGCGATTCATGTTTGAAAATCGCCGTTCGCTTTCGTTCCACCTCCTTGGGACTCAGCGGCACGGCCATCTCGATTTGTTCAGGCGCCCATTCTTGCCACGCGCCGCGATACAGCCAGACCAAACAGTCCTTGTACCAGTCATCATCCTGGCACTGCACACAAGCCTGCAAAATAGCACTCAAGCAGGTCCGGTGGGTGCCGTGTGGGTCCGATAAATCGCCGGCGGCATAGATTTGGTGTGGCCGAATCTCACGCAACAGATCAACCGTGATCCGAATGTCCTCGTCGCCCAGCGGACTCTTAGTGACTCGGCCAGTTTGATAGAACGGCAGATCCAGAAAATGCAGATTGTCATCGGGCACGCCACAGCAACGGGCCCCCTCTCTCGCCTCGCCCCTGCGAATCAATCCCTTGATCCGCTGCACTTGTTCACTGTCGACTTGTCCGCTCCGTTTGTTCCTCAAGAACTCATCAACGTGTTCTTCGATGCGGTCCAAGCCATCGGCATGCAACTGAAACTCTCGACAAAAATCCGCAGCAAACTCAGCGAATCGCAACGCGTCATCATCGAACACGGCGATATTGCCAGAGGTTTGATAGGCGATGTGGACATCGTGGCCCTGATCAACCAAACGGATCAAGGTGCCGCCCATCGAGATCACGTCATCATCGGGATGTGGCGAAAAACAAAGGATCCGCTTGGGAAAAATATCGTCGCGATGCCCCGGTCGATCCCCCGCCTTCTTTTTGTGCTCCGGTTTACCGCCGGGCCAACCCGTGATCGTCGACTGCAAGTGCCGGAAGACATTCAAGTTGATGTCGTAAGCACTTCCGTGACTCGCCAACAAGTCCTGCAAACCTTCTTCGTTGTAATCGGCCTCGGTCAGTTTCAACAATGGCTTGCCGACTTGCTGCGCCAACGCGATCACCGCGCGCCGCGTGGTCAAATCGTCCCATTGTGTATCGCCGGTCAACCATGGCGAATGAACGCGGGTCAGCCCGCTCGCTGCGGCTTCGTCCACAAAGACTTCGACGTTCGGGTGCCCCTGCAACAGCGATGCCGGCACCGACGGCATCGCTGTTTGTTCCACCGTTTTCGAAATGACGTCCGCCTTGCCTTCTCCGAATGCCAACAGCAAAATCCGACGCGCCTCCAGGATGGTCGCCACACCCATCGTGATCGCGTACCGCGGAACGTTTTCGGCTCCAAAAAAATCACTCGCCGCATCCAAACGCGTCACGCGGTCCAACGTGATCATTCGTGTCCGACTGTTCCGTTCGGAACCCGGTTCATTGCAGCCGATATGCCCCGTCTTGCTGACTCCAAGGATCTGCAAGTCGATCCCGCCGGCGTCCACAATCCGTTGCTCGTACTCTTGGCAAAACCGATGCACTTCCGGCCGAGGAATCATCCCGTTGGGGACATGGACGTTCGCCGGGTCGATGTCGACGTGGTCGGTCAAATGCTCACGCACAAACCTGGCGTAACTTTGTAGTTCATCGTCCTGCATCGGAAAGTATTCATCCAACGAAAACGTCACGACATTGCGAAACGACAAGCCCTCTTCGCGGTGCATCCGCACCAGTTCGGTGTAAATCCCGACCGGTGACGATCCGGTCGCCAAACCAAGAACGCAGGATGCATTTTGGCCAGCTTTGCGATGGATCAGGTCAGAGATCTCTCGTGCTGCCACCAAACTCGCCTGCGATGCGCGAGAAAAGATACGGACCGGCAGGCGTTCGTACGAATTGTCGTTGGACATGGCAGGTGGGGGGACATGGCAGGTAAGGAAGGGGCCAACTGTGGAGTGGAAGCTGCGAGTTCGACTTTGTGCGACGGAATCGTTAAGACGTGTTTTGTTTTGATAACAATGCGGCACCAAGCAAACCCGCATCATTTCCGAGCGTTGCGAATTCGATTTGAATGTTGCCGCCGACTTGGACCAAAGTGGATGCCTGAACCGAATCCCGAACAGCTTGCAAAAAGCAGCGACCGGTGTCGGTGTCTGATCCACCAAATGTCATCGCGCCGCCAAGTAACACGACGGCCGGATCTGCAACTTGACCAATCATACCGATGGCACGTCCGACGTATGTGCCGGTCTGAACAATGATTCGGCGACAGATTTCATCGCCCGCCTCCGCCGCATCGGCGATCATACGCGGCGTGGTGTCATCCGAGTCCAAAGATGTAGCGGTAGCTGTCGATTGATCTTTCTGGAGTGCGGAACGCAATCTTGCTACCACGCCACCGGCACCGGCATAAGACTCCAGATGCCCGCGACTGCCACACGTGCAGTCAATCGCATCAGGGCCGAAATCGACAGCGATGTGCCCCAGTTCTCCGGCACACCCGTGGTCACCGCCATGGGGGTTGCCGGCAAAAACGACTCCACAGCCAATTCCGGTGCCGAGCGTCACCAGTGCAAGCGACTGCCTCGCCAGTTCGCGGATCGAATGTTCTGCATAGGCCGCCGCGTTCGCATCATTGACCACCACGGACGGCATTTGTGTCACGGATTGAAGGCGTTGGAGCAACGGTACCCCGAGCCAACCGGGTAGATTGACCACTTCGCGGAGAACAAACGCGTGTGTATCTAACACCCCCGGCACGGCAACTCCCACGCCGGCCAGGGAGTTCGGATCCAAACCGAGCGCCGAAATCTGTTGTCGCGCGTATTGGATGGCATGCTGAAAGACTCGCTCGGGCGAACCTAACGAAGGCGTCGGCGTACGGTGTCGAACGTGAATCGTTCCCCCATCGTCAACCAAGCCGATTTTGACATCCGTGCCGCCAACATCGATTCCCAAATGCAATCGCCCAGCGATCGGAGACTCTGCAGGACGAGAACCGGTGGCCGAACTTTCGGCTTGGATCGAATCGTTGGGGGAAGGAGAATCTGCCACGTGAAGGATGCGGGTGGTTCGACGTAAACAATCGTAAGACGACAGTTTACTCCAAGCCGATAGGCAAGGTCAGGGAGGCGGCAAAAACGACCCATGTGCCGCTGCCTCACGATCCACCCCAGCCACACCCATCGCGACCGGCAGCCGATTGACTACTGCCCGCTTAGCTTCTTTGCTTGCTGCACCATTTGCACAAACTCGTGACGGTAGCCCGACTTGTCCCCTTGAGCTCCTGCGGTTGCCAGTTCTTCAACGGAATCGAAGTTGGCATCTCCTTTGTGCGGCGAGTTTCGCAGCAGCATTCCAAAGGACGCGACAGATGCAGCAAACTGAAAATCCTGATCGGCTTGGCTGAACGTCTTGCCATCATCTTTGATCGGAAACTCCAGCAGCGTGCTTTTGGTACCTGTGGGTTGCTTGTAACGCAACTTTAATGTCAGCAATTCACCGTTGCCGGCACCGTCGCGCTGACGCAGTTTCTCCTGATAACGAAGCTTGATGCCACCAGCTGCGTCGTCGTCAACCAGTTCGTCGTCACTCGCATCGGCCGGCACCAACTCGTACAACGCGGTGACGGTATGACCGGCACCAATCTCGCCCGCATCCTTTTTGTCATCCGCAAAATCTTCGGCTGCCATCACCCGATTCTCGTACCCGATCAAACGATACGCGGAGACCTCGGCGGGATTGAACTCCACCTGAATCTTCACATCCTTGGCGATCGTCACCAGCGTGCCCTGCATCTGATCGACCAGAACTTTTCGAGCTTCGTCAGGCGAATCGATGAACGCGTAATTGCCGTTCCCCTTGTTGCTGATCTGTTCCATCATCGCATCATTCAAATTGCCGGTGCCAAACCCGAGCACGGTCAAAAAGATGTTGCCCTTCGCATTCTCGGCGGCCAGATCAACCAGTTGATCCGTACCGGTCACGCCGACATTGAAGTCACCGTCGGTGCAAAGGATCACGCGGTTCGTTCCACCAGTAATGAAATGATCGCGTGCCAAATTGTAGGCCAGTTGAATTCCCTGAGCACCGTTGGTCGATCCACCCGCTTTGAGTCGGTCGAGTGAATCAATGATCGACTTCTTTCGATCACCGCTGGTCGAATCCAACACCATCCCCGCAGCACCGGCGTAGACAACAATGCCAACCGAATCATTTTCGCTCAGTTGATCGACCAACATTTTCATGCCTTCGATGACAAGCGGCAGTTTGTTGGGCCGATTCATTGACCCGGATACGTCCAGCAAAAACACCAAGTTACTCGGTGGCCGGTCTTGATCGACGACCTTTCCTTGAATACCAATGCGAGCCAATCGGTGCTTGGAATTCCATGGGCAATCGGCGACTTGCATCGCCGCTGCGAACGGATGCTCATCGGTCGGCGGTGCGTAGTCGTAATCGAAATAGTTCAGTAGCTCTTCGATTCGCACTGCGTTTGGATTGGGCAGCATTTGATGCTGCATCAAGTACATCCGGACTTTGGAGTAGGCCGCGGTGTCCACGTCGATCGAGAACGTCGACAAGGGCGCCTGCGTGACGCGAAAGAACGGATTGTCATGAATTGGTTCAAAGCGATCGCCAGTGGGCGACGGTCGCATCCCGAAATCGACTTCGCGTTCAAAGCGACGGTCTGTACCCGCCACCGTCATTTCGTCAACCATCTCCATTTCCATCGACTCGCCCATCATATCCGACATCTTTGATTCCCAGGCGATTGCGCCGTTGCCACGTACTCGTGGTTGTCGTTTTGATTTGTTGACGACCGCCATATCTCGGACAGAACGCGGTTTGGACTCACGTCCGGCCTGAACCTGGTTTTGGTTAGCCAAAATACTCATGTCCGACATCCCCATTTCCATCTCCATCGACGTCTCCGCCTGATTGGATGCAGGGGCCGACGGATACGACAACTCTTGCAGCCGATAATTCTTATCCGCGATTCTCTCGATCCGATCTGGTGCCATGGCGCCGCCGGCATCTCCACCCATAGCCATTCCACCCATTCCTGCACCTCCACCACCCATTCCTGCGCCTCCACCACCCATTGCGCCGCCCATAGCCCCGCCCATCGGATCAGCGCCCATTGCACCGCCGGCGTATCCGCCGCTTTCATCGACTGCACGTCCATACGCCGATGCGCCTTGGGGATTCGATTCCATCACGATTGCGCCCTTGGCGACGGGACCACCGGCTGGATCGGCTTGTCCGTTTTGTGGACCCAATGCATAACCGCCAGCTTGTTGCCCGGGCGATCCACCCCACGGAGACTGGCGTTGTGCCTCACCACCAAGCTGGATTTCCGCTCTATCGCCAGTATTGGTCCCAGTGAATTCACTCGATGGCACCGCCGTGGACGTTCCAAACGGCGTGCTGGTATCGACTGGTTCAGCTGCCGGGCGACTGAGTTGTTTCAGTCCTTGATCGGAGCTTGATGAACTGGATTTACGATTGAAACGTGCGACGGAGCCACCGCCACCACCTTCGGCCGCAGCCGCCTCTTCTTCGTACTCTGCCGATTCCAACTCCATCTCGATACCTGAGACAGAACTCTCTTGGATCGACATTCCGTCATCCTGATTCCAAGCTGTCATCGGGGACTGATTCAGTCGCAATAGAATCGGAACTGACAAACCGACAACCAACAACACGGCGGCAGCAACCGCCAACGTCACCCATAGGGTCGTCTTGCTGGCCGAATCACCAGTATGAATTCCGACCACCGGCGGCGAACCATCCGACGACGCTGTCATCGCGACTTCGATCCGACGACGATCCGCATCCATCACCGAGGTTGATTCTTGTTCAAATTCACTCTTCAACGACCCGACCGCATCTCGAATCGACGCTACCGTCGCTTGCAATTCGGGCGACTGCTCCAACTCTTTCTCGAACGCACTCAGGTCACTTCCTGATAGTTCGCCAAAAACATAAGCGGTAGCGGTTTCGTTTGGCTGGATATTCATTTTTTCGATCCTGTTTGGTTTGTTGGCGGGCATACGTTTCGCATCGCGCTATTGAATTGCGGCCAGTCGCGAGCGGACCGATTGCAGCCCAGTGCTCAATAGGTACCCGACATTGCTGACGCTCAGACCTGTCAATTCGCTGATCTCGCGGTAACTCAGCCCGCCCTGCACCTTCAGCCGAATCACCTCCTGCTGCCTGGCTGGTAACCGAGAAATCAAACTATCCGCCTGAGCGCAGTCTTCGCGGTCGACCATCGCCCGCTGGGGATCGCTCTCGCGACTCGGCTCTGCCGAAGCTCGTTCGTTGTCAAGCGTCTTCATTCGTTTCTCCTTTTTGATGACGTCCAGCACCCGATTGCGGCACACTCGGTACAGCCATTGGCGGACGCAATCTTCGACTCGTTCTCGCGGTTGTTTGCACAAACGAACGAAAGTGTCCTGGACCACATCACTTGCCCGATCGGGATCCCCCAGCAAATGCTTGGCGTACCCCATCAGCGGACGTTCGTGGTCACGAAACACGCCAGCCAGCCACGCGCTATCGTCGCCACCGGACTCCGGTTGCGTGCACGCGCTGTCGCACTGGTGATTCGTGTCGTTCATTGCCGCTGCTAGCAGGAAGGATGCTTGTCCTTGCAGGTATAGAAACGATTCAGGGGAAGAGTCCTTAGAAAAAGGAAGCAAAAAATCGCAATCTGTTCACCAAATAACGGCCGATCGAAGCCACCAGCTCGGAAAACACGCACTGCGACCTGTCAGCGTCACAGTTAACAGTACGCCCGGACGATCCGATCAGTTCCCACCATTGGCTCCGATCTCGCCTCCAGCCGTGTCACGATCAGGCCGTTTCGTCAAGAAACCGCAAGACGACATCGGAAGCTCCAAATGCGAAATCGCTTCCGACATACGACACCACTTCGAATCGCTCATCATCGACAAGTAATCAGACATGGGCGCAAACTACCTTACGGTTGGACTTGAATGACTCTGTCGCTGCTATCTAATTCACACTAGGGCGTTGTTGTGTGAGATTCATTTCTCGAACGATTGGTTGGTGGGGACCGTCCATCCAAGCGTTGCGTAAACGTTGCGAATCACTTTCACCATACTGATTCATCGCCGCCTCGATGCACGACTTTGCATCGGGCCCCATCACGATCGTGACTGTCTTGCTCGCCACTAAAACCTCAGTCTTACCGGTGTATTGAATCAAATTTTCGACCGTTTTGCCTCCATCAACAGATGTCAACAACCGGTAATAATCCGAACCGTCAAGCGACCGAAGCAGGCGAAGGTCGAACCGAACGACACGCAGCGGCGCTTCGTCCGTTCCTACCGGCCCAACCTGGTAAGTCCCGCCGCCGCCACGAAACTTCGAGTTCTTCACTCGGAAGATCCACGGATTCGCCTTATCGACGCGCGGATCGATTAGCACCAACGCGTCGGGATACGCACCGAAAAACTCCTTCTCCAGTAGCGATCTATTGCGCGCAGCAACCGTTTTTTGCTGCTCGATTTGTTGTCGCAACACCGTCGCCTGACGCTGGTGTGACCACGTAATGGCTAGAGAGGAAACCGCAACGAGCGCGCAAGCGGCGAGCGTCGTGACTAGCAGCAGCGTTAAAATTGAAAACTTTGGTTTCATAAATCGAGAGTCCGCCACTGTGTGTTGGACCGTGATGCAAACATGGCGGGCCGATAACGTCGGACTCGCAGTGAATGCATCAAGCTGTTTTCGCCTTGTTATACACGAATTGGTCGAACCATCATCGCGCCCACCCAGCAGTGATTCGTCCATCGTTACCCCAAATGGCACGGGTCCAACGAAAACACCCAAACTTGATTCCAAACATCAATTGACACAGTCGCTAGAGC
>JABDKS010000647.1 GCA_013002105.1 Pirellulaceae bacterium
CGCTTGGCCGAATCACGATTCGCGATAACGCGCAAGTTTTCGGAACATCCTTTCTTCCCTCGCGTGTGCAAAAACAGTTCGTTTTCCACGCACCACGAGAACAGGTTGGCTCGTTACGTCTGTTGCCGCCAGCAAACGGAGTAGGCCCACCAAGATTGGTAAACGGTTTGTCGTTTCCCCTGCAAATTGTGATCATCCGAGACGCTAACGGCGATTACTGGGGAACCAAATTCCTTGATCCGAATGAGACCACATACGGCACACGACTCGACAGCCGATCGGCTTCATCTTGGTTGGGAAAACTGCATAGCGATTATCGTCCGATGGCGACAACGGACGATAATCAATCAAGTTCGCGTCGCGAAATCAAGATCATTGACCCACTCGGTGCGATTGCCAAGCGATTAGGGATGCAAACCCGTTTTGAGGATGGACTATTCGAGGATTGGTTACGCTCGCACTTGCAATTGCGGGGTGAGATTCCGAGGGAGCATTTTGTGGCGACCGCGTCGGTTAGCGACGACGTAATCGCGGTTGAAGTCAGCGAGGTTTTGGACAGCGTTCGATACGTATTTGGAACGCTGCCATGAAGATGGTGCATGTACACAGTAACGATTGCATCGAATTACGAAGGCTGCACCGGCACTTCGGTAAGACTAAAGCTGTTGATGACATCTCCTTTAGCGTCGAACGCGGTCACGTGTTTGGCTACATCGGCCCCAACGGGGCCGGAAAAACCACGTCGATGCGCATCCTGGCCACTCTGGATTTGCCAAGCTATGGCGACGCCTACGTCGATGGATTCTCGGTCGTCAACGATCCAGAATTTGTGCGCAGCCGACTCGGTTTTATGCCCGACGCGTTCGGCACCTACCGAGACGTAAATTGTCGCGAATACCTGGACTTCTTTGCGCGGGCCTATGGGTTGATCGGCCGGCAGCGGAAACAACGACTGGATTGGGTGCTCGGATTCACCGGCACCGACGCGATCGCTGAAAAACCGATTCGTGGACTAAGCAAAGGAATGAAGCAACGGCTCTGTTTGGGACGTGCTTTGGTCCATGACCCCTCGGTCATGATTCTGGATGAACCGGCGGCCGGATTGGACCCGCGGGCCAGAATCGATCTGCGACAGATGATCCGGCAACTAGCCGACGAAGGAAAGACGGTATTGATCAGCAGCCACATCCTGACCGAACTGTCCGAGATGGTTGATTCGGTGGGCATCATCGAACAGGGAAAATTGTTGGCGATCGGAAGTATCGAAGAGATCCAGCGGCAGCAGGCACAACACCGTGAATTAACGATTCGCATCCTAAATGGAGCAAAAAAAGCTGCGTTACGACTGGAATCGCGCACCGGCATCGACTCACTGATCGTCGACGGTGAATTGCTTCGTTTCGAATTTCACGGCGACACACAGGACCAAGCGGCACTGGTCGCCTGGTTGGTCAACGCGGAATTTGAGGTCGCCGAGGTCGAGTCGCACAAGAAATCATTGGAAGATGTGTTCCTGCAAGTCACTGAAGGCAAAGTGCAGTAGCCAAAACGGGTGGAATAGTAGATGGCGGACAACCTGAGTATTTCAACGAGCGAGTCTTCGCCGATTGCCGACAATTCGTTTGCATCACGATCATTGGAATGGATCGATCGAGCATGCGAACGGATTGGTGACGTGATCAATCCGATCCTGGTAAAGGAGGCCCGTCAAGCGCTCAAAAGTCGCCAATTTATCGTTACGTTTTCGGCACTGCTGTTAGCGGCGTTGGCTTGGACCATTATCGGCAGCCTGTCGATGATGCCGCAAATCTACACGTCGCCGTCGGCACCACGCATGCTGACTGGATATTACTTCGTGTTGGCCGTACCCATGTTGCTTGTTGTGCCGATGGCCGCTTACCGTTCTTTGGAGGCAGAGATCGAAGACGGCACGCTGGAACTGCTGTCGATTTCAGTTTTGACTCCATGGCAAATCGTCCTGGGCAAACTGGCCAGTGCGACTTTGCAAATGGCCTTGTACTTTGTGGCTTTGTTTCCCTGTGTCGCGTATGCCTACAATCTGCGCGGCGTAGACCTGCCAACGGTACTGCTGATCCTTGGGATTTTGCTTGTCTCGGCGATGGTGCTGACCATTGCTTCTTTATTCATGGCGGCAATTTCAAGCAGCCGAAGTGGTCGGATCACATCGCTGTTTGTGATCGCCGCGACGCTATTGGTCGCGCAGTGGTGGCTTGGACTGACCGTGACTGAATTGATTCAACGCGGCAATCCACTTTCAAATCAGGAACTGGTTTTTGCATTGACCGCGACACTCGCCATCTCCGTCAGTATTGGAGCGTTGTTGTTGACTGCGACGGCGGCGCAACTCACTCCCGAAAGCGAAAATCGATCGACCAAAATTCGCTTGGCGATGCTGCATTTCAGCGCGGTGATTATCGGTTTGAATGTCCTGGCAATCTTGACCCTCGGCAACGACGGTTTTGGCTGGATCATGATTTCGTCGTTTTTAGGCGGTCTGTTGTGGGCGGTGGTGGGCAGCATGATGGCGGCTGAATCGCCGAATCAAACGCCGCGAATTCGACGTGAGCTCCCGCAGAGTCTGTTTGCGAGAACGATGCTGACTTGGCTGACGCCCGGTCCGGCCACCGGATTGATTTTTGCGATCGTCAACTTGTTGTTGTTAACGGCCATCACC
>JABDKS010000653.1 GCA_013002105.1 Pirellulaceae bacterium
GTGCCCCGCCAGCCGACGACACCCCACCGGCAACTGAGCCTGCCGCACCGGCAAACGACGGTGGATTGGACGATCTGTTCGGCGGGCCCGAGGCAGCGCCAGCTGATGCGGCACCAGCCGACGCAGCACCTGCAGCCACACCGGGCGACGATCCGTTTGGTGCACCGGCAATGCCGGCAGAAACGCCAGCGGCTCCGGCGGACACACCCGCAGCACCAGCTGATGGTGGCCTGGATGATCTCTTTGGCGGACCTGCCGCTGACAGCGCACCAGCCAGTGATCCTGCGCCGGCCGCCGCAGCCAGCGACTCTGTCGACGACCTCTTTGGCGGTGCCGCAGATACAGCACCCGCCGATCCAGCTCCCGCCGCCGATGGCGGATTGGACGATCTGTTCGGTGCACCCGCTGGCGAAGAACCCGCGCCGGCTGATGATGCTGCCCCAGCTGATGATTCGGAACCTGCTGATGAACCGGAACCTGCCGGCGATTCACTGGACGATCTGTTTGGTGCCGCAGCACCCGCTGTCGAGCCTGCCACCGATCCAACGGAGCCAGCCGATGAAGCCCCAGCGACCGACGCCGTCGACGATTTGTTCGGCGCACCGGCCAGCCAGCCCGAGGAATCGACCTCGATCGATGATCTCTTCGGCCAGCATGTGGAACCATCCGTGGAGTCTTCCGTCGAGGAACTTCCTGCTCCGTTGCCACCTGTCAACGAAATGGTTGCCAACGAGGTGGAAGCCGGTTTGCAAATCGTGACGACGCCTGTGTTGACATCGGTCGACCCACTGTCTGACACACGACTGCGAACTTGGATTGATAACACCGGTCAGTATCGCACCGATGGTCGATTGATCGAAATCAATTCGGACAATGTTCGACTGCTCAAGGACACGGGGCGCACTTGCACCGTTCCCAACGCGCGAATGTGTCCAGCCGATGCTGCCTATGTCGATTCACTTCGCAAAGAAATCGAGATGGCTCGCTTGGCCCTGCTGAGCAGCAAGTAACCCTGCTGCGTCGAAAGTCGCTCTGAATCACAAAACGAGCTTGGTGCATCGCATCAAGCTCGTTTTTTTTCTGCCGCACAGCCGGTGGCAGGCACGTGACTGCTGAATGTTTTGCCGAGTCGTTTCGTTTCACCAATGTCTCGATGCCAGATCGACGCGAATCGGTCCGGACAACCGGTCTTTGGTCGCTAGAATATCGTCATGACCGACCCGACCGTCCGACTGATGCATTACGACCCTCGATGGAAGCAGGAGTTCGAACAGACTCGCAGTAGCATTTTGCAATCTTGCGGCGGATGGGTAACCTGCGTCGAACACATTGGCAGTACCGCAATCTCGGGCTTGATCGCTCGACCCACGATCGACATCTTGGCCGCTGTCGCCCCGACATCATCAACCAACGAACGTGAACACGCGTTGACCGAAGCGGCGAATTTGATTGAAGGCCTCAATTTTCGTCGGCATCCAGTAGCGGCTTGGGCGATCGATTCGATCTTGCTGGACAAACCCCGACACGGGGCCGCCACGCACCGCATCTATCTGACGGCAACGCAATCACCTGCTTGGCGACAAGCTCTGGCAATTCGCGATCATTTGCGCAGGGATCCGGAACTGGCCATTCGCTTCGAAGAAACCAAGGTCGCCCGTTGGCGATCCAGCGAGGGGGATCCGGAGAAATATGAGAAAGACAAATCTGTCTTCTTTACACACTTACTTGATCAACTCGGCGGTGGCAAAAAATAGCGACGCTTCGCAGTGCGTGCCTCAATTGATCGTGCGGCGATGGTGTGCGCGTCGTTATACTGAAAAGCCGGAACCGGGCGCAGGGTTGAGTGCGGTATTGATTAGTGGGATTCGTTTTGTTTCTGCGTTGCCGTAGCGTTCTCAATGCCTCCAAGTCGACTCGGACCACTCGCCATTGAATCAAAGCTGGGCGATCCATCGCAAAGCTGCGTGTGGCGTGCCATCCATGTCCAGCTTCAACGCGCCGTTGCGGTCAAGATTTTTTCCGCACCTTTCGGTGGCACGCTGGAGGCCCGTACCGCGTTTGCGCAGGAATGGGAGCGACTGCAGAAACTGCAACACCCGGCGATTGTTCGTTGCTATGGCGGTGGATTCGAAGAGACCGATGCTTATTTGGCGTGCGAGTTGATCGAAGGCGAGACGCTCGAGGCCCAGTTGAGCCGCCTATCGCGAATCTCATGGGAAGCCGTCCTGGACTTGGCTGAACCACTGGCCGATGCATTGGATTACTTGCACAACGAAAACCTTGTGTATGGCGCGATTCATCCCAACAAGATCATGATCGCCGGGCTCAGCCCGATCTTGTTGGACATCCGAGTCGACCGGGCTAACTCGCCCTACAAGACCAGCACGCCGACCCATTCGACACAGGTCGCGATGACCGCGCCGGAATTGATGGTCAACCCACAACAACCCACGCCTTGCACGGACGTGTATGCGTTGGGGGCGACAATGTATTGGGCGATCACCGGCGACCCTCCCATTTCTGGATCGCGCATCGAAGAGGTCCGCAGCAACGTCGAATTCCAGATGCCGGTTTCTCCGGCATCGATCGTACTGGATTGTCCCATCTGGCTGGACAAACTGGTCATGCAAATGCTCAGCAAGAACCCCGACAAGCGACCGGCCACGGCCGCTGCGGTCAAACTGGCTTTAGCGGAAGTCCGCAAACGCGCGATGTCACGCACGGGCGTTGCGGAACACGTGTCATCGGGTTTCAGTCCTCTGCAGATGACCGACCAAAAACAACGCGACGAAGCCCGCACGTTGCTAGGCCGCGAAGTCGTCGATCTAGAACGAAAAGAGAAAATCCCGGATGCAACACTCTGGCACGACAAAGCATGGGTGCTGATTGCGACGACCGTCGTCATGCTTGCACTGCTCGCGTGGGTCGCCTGGCCGCCAAGCGAAACGTCACTTCGTAGCGAAGCTGAAGAATTGCTCGCTCAGGGAACTCGATCCGCGATGTCACAAGCCAAAATGCACCCGCTGCGAGAACTGCTGACACGTTTTCCGGAGGGCTCCCATGTTCAGTGGGCTGAAGAACAAATTGATCACATCGATGTTCAACTATTTTTGCATCAACTTTCAGTTAAAATCAAAAACAATCTGCCAATTCGTAATCAAGGCGAATTGTTGCACAAACAAGCTCAGGAGTATGTCGATATTGGTGACACATCCAAAGCTTTGGACAAATATCACAGCATTCTGACGGTATTGGGCGACGACCCCGATTACAAAGTCGCCGCCAATGCCGCTCGCGCACAAATCGCTTTGTTAGAGAAAACGGACATTCAAGAAACCGAAGCATCACGAATCGTTCGCCGCAGACTGGAGGAAGCTGATCGTCTGATGGCTGCGGGTCGAGTGGTCGAAGCACGAAAAATTTGGTATAGCTTGGTAGAGCTTTACGGAGATAACACGAACCTGATCCCCTTAATCAATCGTGCTCAAGAACGTTTACAAGATCAAGTTCCCACGGAACCCGAGAACGCCGGTCTGGATCGACAGGCGGGCAACTGACCACGAGGTCAAACGATGACACAGCCTCCATCGGACGATGAATCGCCCATCGAAGCGAAGCTGGCGGCGCCACCGCCAATGACTTCTTATGCCGACACGCTGGAAAGCTCGATCGACCAAGCGAGTGGGAAGCGCGACTCACGTAAAACCGAGGGCGGTATGTTCCAAGGACGCGTGGCCGTATTGTCCATCTTGTTTTTGGTTACCGGGGCGATCGGTATCCCATTACTGTGGGTCAGCCCGCATTTCACCACCGGCGAGCGAATTCTCTGGAGCGTGATCGTCGCGTTGTACACGGTTGCCTTGCTAGTGCTCGCCGGCGGCATCATCTGGTGGGCCTACAAACAACTCTTTGGCCTGAGCGCAATTTAACCATGCGGTCGCATACTACGACCGGGATCGCTTACCGCACGCAGCGGTAGACAAATGCCGGCGGCAAATTTCGCCAAACGGTTTCACTACGCTGGACGCTTGAAAACGTCGATCTCAATCGTTTGCTAAACCGGCGTCCCGCCGGCAAGATCACACCCTGCCAGTACGCAAACGTGGCGAATTGGCCGCCTGGCCGCAATTTCTCCAACATCGTTTCCATGATCTCGCTCTGAAGCGAATCGCTGAACGATGCCCACGGCAACCCGCAAATGATCGCATCGACTTGCTCCACCGATTCACGACGGCACAGCTCGGCTATGTTCGTCACGCTGTCTTCGTAAATTCGCACCTGTGGGCACCGTGCGCGGGCCACGGCGGCCATCTGAGCGGAACGCTCGATTGCAAAAAAGGTGGCGTCGGGATGGACCCGTTTTGATATCGCTTCGGTGAACACACCCGTGCCGGGCCCAAATTCTACCACGGAGCGTGCCTGATCCCAGTCAAACCAATCGACCATTGTTTTTACCAAGCCGGGGCTGCTCGGCGCGATTGCACCGACTTGCGTCGGATGCCGCAAAAACGTCTTAAAAAAGGTGAGTGTATCGTTCATAGGCGGTAGGGTATCGGATTATTGTCACTTGTTCAGGTACCATGGACCCATGCGAGTCCCATCGAACCAGGATCGACGACCCGTCGGCGCGAATATGACGCCGATGATTGATGTTGTCTTCCTACTGATCATTTTCTTCCTGGTTTCCAGCCATCTGGCGCGCCAGGAAAATCGATTGCCTCTCGACTTGCCCACGGCATCCACGTTTGGTCCCAACGATCCCGATCGTGCACCGCTGACGATCAGCGTCGACAGTGATGCCAGATATCGCGTTGCGGGCAATATGGTCGATCTGCAAGGCCTCCATCACGTGCTGCGCGAACTGCGAAAGGAACTTGGTCCCCGCGCGGCGATTCGCATCCGAACTGACAAGGGCGTGCAGTATCGATTCGTCGAACCCGTCCTGCGAGCTGCGGTCAAGGCCGGTCTGACGGACGCCACCATTGCTGTTCGGGAGAAGACATTGTGAAACGACCGATCTTGATCAGCGACGATCCACTGGAAGTAAAAATGACACCCATGATCGATGTTGTTTTTCTACTGCTGGTATTTTTTGTTTGGACCAGTAGCTTTGAGATCCCTGAATTCGACCTACCAAGTTCATTGGCCCAGGTGCCGGCCGGCGGATCAGAACTGAACGAAAGTGATTCACAACCGATCGAAGCGTTTGACGAAGTCGTCGTCAAACTGCTGGTGCAAGATGCTTCGACATTGATACAGCTTAACGGCAAACTGGTTCCCGACGTCAAGACGCTGCGAGCCCAATTGGCCGATATCATCGCCTTGGGCGTCCAACCGCCCATCATCATCGACCCCGCCGACCGCGTTACGATGGACCGTGCTATCGAAGTCTACGATGCGGCTCGTGATGCGGGCGCCGACCGTGTTCTCTTTGCTGCCCATCCATGACACGCTGGCATTCATCTGTTTCGGTTTGCGTACTCGCGTGCGCCGCAGTTCTGCAGACCATCAACCCGCCTTGCAGTTCCCCGGCGGTCGCTGGCAGCCCGTGGCATAACGTTGTCCGACGCACGACCAACGACCGCGACGAAGATTTGATCCGTTCGTTGCTGCTGCTACGACGCTTCGATGATGCCGAAACCATTTGTCGCGAACAGATTCAGCGAGCAGTTCCCACCTCAGACGCCGCAGCCAAATGGGCGATTCGCTGGTCCAGCGTGATGACCGAGCGACAGATTTCCAAAGAACAATTTGATGATGCCGATGTGTCGCAAGCCGAGCAACCTGTTGTCGAACTGCTGAGCGGATATCCAAATCATCGCCGAAAATTATTTCTTCAGGCACAACGTGTGAGTGTCCAGCACGCCGCTGCCCGACACGATGTTGTGATTGCTGCGGTCTCGCCCGCAAACGAAAAACGCACCGAAGCCGTATTCACCCGGTTGGCGCGCGTGACGCAGCGTTATCGAGAACTTGCTACGCAAGTCGATGCCGAGCGAGCGGCAACCGATGCCGGTCCCACCAGCCTGGACCAAAAAAATCGATCCGCTGAACTGACGCGGCTGCAACACGAACTGCAAGTCGATATCGTCAGCATGGCGTTGATGCAGACGGAATTGTTCCCACCGGACAGTCGCGATCAAATCGCTTCGGCCAGCAAGGCCGAACAAGCCGCAGCAGATGCACTGCTGGATTTACCTACCGGTAGCCAGGCACAGAAGGAAATCGAACGACTGAGAATTCAAGCGATGATTTTGGCCGGCAAACTGGATCAAGCCGGCCCCAGTTTGGTCGCGCTGATTCGCGCGTCGGAACAACCAACACCGCCAAGCCTGTTGGCGATTCAAATTCAGTTGCATCAGTTAAAAAATGAAAGCAGTTTGGCCGAAAAGCGACTCGCGGAGTTTTACGGGTCCGAGCCCGACGAGGCCCCGTTTTCGATCGAAATGGATTTGGTGCGACTGGATCATTTGATCCGACAAAACGACTCATCCATTGGATCGTGGCTGACGTCAATCCAGCGGCGCAACGGCGATTATGCGCGGCGTCGGGCCGAAGCCATTTCACTTGCCAAGCTACGGTCCGGTGGATCGAGTGAATCGATCGACCCCTCCATCGTCGCCGCACAGGGCAAGGAGTGGCTACGGCGTGATAATCCTTCGCGTGGCGGTGACCTACTGGCGGCAGCCGCCGATGCAGAATCCGATTCCCAGCTCGCGCTGAACTATGCCATGGAATCTGCCGCTGCATTACTGAAAGCACAGCGTGTCGAAGATGCCGCATCGGTCTTATCGCGGATCGCGGTTGCACATCCAAATG
>JABDKS010000658.1 GCA_013002105.1 Pirellulaceae bacterium
CAGTGGTCCACTGTTTCCAATACAAGTCGTGCATCCATAGCCGACAGTGTTAAAGCCCAGTTTCTCGAGTGGTTCAGTCAGATCAGCTTTGTTTAAGTAGTCCGTGACGACTCGCGAACCGGGTGCAAGGCTCGTTTTGACATAGGGTTTAACTTTTAATCCACGCTTTACCGCGTTGCGGGCAAGCAACCCTGCGGCAAGCATGACCGAGGGATTGCTTGTATTAGTGCAACTGGTAATCGCCGCGATGACAACCGCGCCATGTCCGATTGTTGCACTGCTACCGTTATTAGCGACTGTCTCGGTACGAGTCAAATCAGATTCGGACAACTCGAAACCACGATCAGCAATCGGAGTTGTCAAAATCTTCCTGAAGGATTGCTGCATCGACGAAAGTGCAATTCGGTCCTGCGGTCGTTTCGGTCCAGCCAATGAAGGCTCAACAATCGAAATATCCAGCGACAATGTTTTCGTGAAAACAGGATCATCAGAATCATCGGTTCGGAAAATTCCCTGTTCCTTCGTGTAACGTTCGACAAGTTCAACTTCTTGTTTTGTGCGACCTGTTCTGCGCAGATAATTCAAGGTTTCGTCATCGATTGGGAAAAAGCCCATCGTGGCCCCATACTCAGGAGCCATGTTGGCAATTGTTGCTCGATCAGCAAGCGACATGTTTGAAATTCCGCTTCCGTAAAATTCAACGAACTTGCCTACCACTCCTTCTGATCGCAATTGTTCCGTTACGGTCAAAACCAAGTCAGTCGCAGTCGCGCCTGCGGCAAGTTTTCCAGTCACTTCGAATCCGACAACTTCTGGCATCAGCATGTAGATCGGTTGCCCAAGCATCGCGGCCTCAGCCTCGATGCCTCCAACGCCCCAACCCAAAACTCCCAGCCCGTTGATCATGGTGGTATGGCTGTCGGTACCAACCAATGTGTCGGGCAACGCGACGGGCCCATCGGGGGTTTCTTTCAGGGCAACCACGCGTGCGAGATATTCCAGGTTGACCTGGTGAACAATCCCCACGTTCGGCGGAACGACGCTGAAGTTATCGAACGCTTGTTGGCCCCAACGCAGGAATTCGTAGCGTTCGCGGTTGCGTTTGAATTCGATCTCGACATTCTTCACCAGCGCGCCATCGCTGCCGAAGAAATCGACTTGGACGCTATGGTCGATCACCAGGTCGACGGGGATCAAGGGGTTGATCTTTTCCGGATCTCCGCCAATTCGTTGCATGGCCGATCGCATCGCCGCCAAATCGACGACCGCCGGAACGCCCGTGAAGTCCTGCAAGACGACTCGGTACGGCTTGAACGGCACCTCCTGCTTGGCCGGGGAAGCAGCATCCCAGGCGGCGAGGTTTTTGACATCCTGTTCGGTGACGGTGAATCCGTCGCAATTCCGCAGCACCGCTTCGAGCAAAACCCGAATCGAGAAGGGGAGCTTGCTGACCGCCCCCAAACCCGCCTCTTCCAATTTGCTGAGCCGGTAAATGGTGGCGCTGCCGTTGCCGGTATCAAACTGGTCGCGGGCGTTAAATGGGTCGAATGTCACGTTGATTTCCCTGGGAAAACAGCACAAACAAGGGGAAACGGGCGATTTGCCCTTCAGTGTAGCGATCCCTCTTTGAGTTGTCTGCCAGCCGCCAAATCGGCCTCAGCCGCACAGGCCTGCGATCGGCGATTGTCAAGCTGGGCGAAGTTTGACGCTCGTCACGATTCTCTTGGTCATTCTGATTGTGCGGTGTCGATACCCACGAGCATCACCGCTGAAGATTCATGTTTGTTCGATCTACTGGACGAGTTCAAAAGATGCTGACCAACTTTCGATTCCCGTCACGATGGCTGGCTTGCTTTGCCGCCGGCTGCCTGTGTTTGATGACCGCCGATTCGGATGCCATGGCCGGACATTGTGGTTGCGAAGCGACATGCGAAGTCTGCCCGCCGATCAATGCCGGATGCACTTGCGATTGTGGCCACGGCAAAAAATTTAACTGCCTGCAGAAAGCTCTCGACGGCTTCACTGCCGGAATCGACAAACTGCTGTCACTGGGTTCGCGCGGCTGTGACGACGCGCTTTGCGACGATGCCTGCGACGCGATGATGATCGAAGAATTGATGGTCCCGATGGCTCCCTCCACGATCCATCACGACCATGGTCACCACGCCCAAGAGGTGCATCAGCATGACGCTCATACACACGGTGCTCATGATCACGGACACACGCATGAGCATGACGCCCCCACGGGCGATGGCCAGGTAGAGGATATGCCTCCGCCGGTCCGCTTGCAGGATCCGCCGTCGAATCCCGACGAAGGGTCTCTGTTTGAAACGCAATCGGATCCATTCCAAGACGACGATGCTCGCCTGCGAGCCTATCGCCCGATTCGCCCGAGTGCTTACCAGCGAGTCGAATTGCGTCCGATCGAACCGCCGTCCAACTCGCTTCGTCAATCGAGCCGTCGCGTCCGCACCTCGCGATAGAGCGAGCGATAAGCGTCGATCATTGCGACCAGGGAGAAATCTCGTCGGACGCGTTGCTGGTTTTCCGATCCAATTTGATCACTCCAAGCC
>JABDKS010000693.1 GCA_013002105.1 Pirellulaceae bacterium
CGGTCGGGCGGAGCATTCCAATTAGATCGATTTCGGCGCAGTCGAACCCGGTTGTCAATATTCCATTGTTGACGATCGCTCGAAGTTCCCCGGCACGAAAGGCGTTTATTGTCTCGTCCCGCGGTGCGCTCGTTGGTCCGGTGTGAAGTGATACGGCGTCAACACCGGCGGCGCATAGGGTTTCCGCGACGTGGTCGCTGTGATCGATACCGGCGGCGAAGATCAACCAACGCTTGCGGTCGTGTCCTTCCCGACAAAGTTCTTCGACGGCGGCGCTTGTGATCGCTTCGCGGTCGGTCGCTTTTTGAAGTTGCTTTTGATTGAATTCCCCTAGCGTGATCTTGACGGGGTCCGTGTCGATTTGCGTTGCCGTTTGCTTCGGGGTCAACGGGGCAAGCCAACCGTCGTCTAGCAGGGCGTTGAATTCTTCGCGGCTTGTTAGATCAAAAGCAACGTCCGTGAACAGTCCGCCATCGGTCAACATCCCTTGCCCCATGCGAAAGAGCGTCGCCGAAAATCCGACAACTTTCACGTTCGGATTGACAGCGGTGAGGGCGAGAATCAAACGTTGATATTGCGTCGTTTCCTTGGGCGAAACCATATGCGCTTCGTCGATCAACACAAGGTCGCGGTGACCGAGTTCATCGGCGCGGTTCATGACCGATCCGACACCGGCAAACACGATAGGAAATTGAGTTTCAAATCGGCGCAATCCTGCGGAGCAAATACCAACGGGCGCGGTTGTCCACAATTTCAGAAGGGCGGCGGCGTTTTGGTCAACAAGTTCTTTGACGTGGGTCAATGCTAGAATCCGCGTTTGTGGATAAGCAGAAAGCGCGCGCCGTATAAAGTCGCCGATAACCAAACTTTTCCCGCTTCCGGTCGGCATACCAACGAGCGGGTGGCCGCGGTGCTTGTGGAAATAATCGAACAGCGCGTTAACGGCGCGTTCTTGGTAATTACGCAAGCGGATTGTGTTCGTTGCATCCGGTGCGTTGTTCATCGTCGGAAAGTTCACAAGTGTAAGCTTGGCACCACCATTTACCATCTTCGATTGGCATTGAAGCTTGGCACGTGCGGCAATTGCGTTCCGGTTGTTCGTTATAGTGGCAAATCTCGCGGAAGTGGCACCATTTGCATTCGAAGTAACCGGGCGATTTGTTGACACGTGGGGGCGCATTTTTTGAATAGATAATTGATGCTCCTTTTTCGTCGAGGCGGGCGGCGACGTCGGGTTGAAGTGGAATCAGCTCGGGAAAAATATCGTCGTCGTTTTTATTAACGGCAATGTATAGGCACCATTTGACGCCCAACTTTGCCATGTACCATTGGAGTTGTTCGAAGTGCGCGACCTTCGACATTGAAAGCCCGTTGTTGCAAAGATGCCTATAGCTTTTCTCGTTGTGGGTCTTGCACTCTAAAAGGGCGTATTCTCCGGGAATGTCCGGGACGTTGTACAACATCCCATCGCCGCTTCCGCCGAAGTGTCCGTCGCACGACTTCGCCCGGAACTGTTCCCCGGTGTCCGGGTTGACGTCCCACACCGTTACCCCGGCGGCTTTCAAAAGGGCGTGGATTCGTTTCTCTTCGCGGTGGCCGCGTTCGAATAGGCGAAGCATGCGACCTTCGAATTTTTCGCGCTTGAACCAACGGAATATGTACCAAATTTGACGGCGGCAATTTTTTCCAACGATCGACGCCCCTAGGTGTTTCCGGTGTCCGGTTTCCTGTTCAGTTTCCAGCGCTTTGTTGATCGCTGCCAGGGTCTTGCGTGCTTTCATCGGCGCTGAAAATATCTGTTATAAACTGTTGCACTATCTTCCCGGCAATCTCGCCGATTTGTTGCGGCGTGTAAGTCGGGACGGGCGGTTTCTCGGGTTGTTCAATTGGTGTGATGAACGTCCAATGGGGGTTATCAACAATGCGGTGCTCGCTTGGCCAATTGTGCCAACACGCTATTTGATACGAGTAAACGCGAACAACTTCGGGGCGTTCGAACCGTTCTTCTTCCGTCAACGGTCGCCAACCGGACGGAATTTCCAGGTTTTCGGGGTTCGGATCGTATTCCATACGGTAAAGGGGTTGCCGCCCCGCACGCTAGAACCTCAAACAAAACTAACGTACGGGGCGGCGGGGTTCGGGTTCCCTAGGTCCGAAA
>JABDKS010000719.1 GCA_013002105.1 Pirellulaceae bacterium
CGATGATCAAGGTGGCAATGCGGGCCCACATCAGTTCGTTTCGAATCGATTGGATGCCCAACGCTTTGGGAATGTCATGGACGACTGCGGCCGCGCCGATATTCAGAAATCCGTCAGCAGTTGACATGATCGCCGCGAACAGTCCTGCAAAGACGATTCCGGCAAGCAATGGGTGTGCGTAGTGCCGCAAAAATTGAGGCGCCGCATCGTCGGCACTCGCCAGTTCAGGGTGATCGCCTTGCAGCACCAACGCACGCATCGCCAAACCGATGCTGATCCATAACAGGGCGGATAACGAATAGCCGATGACGCTGACCGGCAGGATATGTTTGGCGTCGGCGATCCGCTTGTTCATCATCAACTTGGTGATCACGTGCGGTTGTCCGGCGCCACCAAGGGCGAACAAGAAGTACCAGGACAGACAACCCATGATTCCCAGCGTACCCCAGGGGCTCATCGCTTCCGGGTCGTCGCGCATGATCGTGGTCGCCGTCCCCATCATTCCGCCGTCCACCGCAAAGATTGCCGCTGCAAAAACTAGCATGGCCGCGACAACCATGATTCCACCTTGGACCATGTCGGTATAAACGGACGCTACGATTCCACCGGTGACACAATAAAAGACCAGCACGGCAACCGAGATCGACATGCATACGTGCAGTTCCATCGTGGGAAGCCAGGCAATGTTGGCCAGGATATCCTTCAGTACCGTCGCCATCGCCAGGATCTGAGTACCCAAGTATCCGAACACACCAAGGACCAATGCCACCGCGGTAAAGAATCGTGTCGTTTCGCTGTTGTATCGGGCCGCGACCGCGTCAGGCAGCGAGACGGTTTCGCGAATCTCCGCGAACAATCGGATTCGCTTTCCCAACAAAAAGAACGACAGGCTGTACCCGATCGAGGTACAGACGATCATCCACAATGAACTGATACCCATTCGGTAGACAAGTCCCGGCCCACCGACAAAACCGAATCCGCTTAGCGTGCTGGAAAAGACGGCAAGAGCGGTGACCATCACACCGAGATCGCGTCCGGCCATAAAGAAGTCCTTAGTCGACTTCGTACGCCGCAGCGCCCACAATCCCACGCCGATGCACATCGCCATGTAGATCGCAACGGATACGAAAACAATCAGGTTTCGATAGGGTTCGAAATCGATCATGCCTGATCTCCCGAGCCAGTACGCTTCTGGGCAACCAGTTCCTCGAAGCGTTTCATGTCTTCATCGCGAAAGGTCCACGAGTCAAACGTCAACATGTACAGCAATACAAACAGCATCGGGACGATCCAAAGACCGTAGATCATCCATGCGGTCGGCACCGGCAGCGACAGAAACATCGTGTGATCGTCTTCCAACATGTAACCCTGGTACGTGTAGACGATCGCCGTGAAGGTCACGGCATACAGAATGCCTGCGATCAAGATTGGTGCTTTCAGTGGGCCAAGTTTGCCCTGCTTGCTGCCGCCATAGGCAATCAGCGCAACAAAAAACGCGACTTGCAAGATACCGAACGCCCATCCAAACCATAGAATTTGCTCGTGTCGCAGCGCGCCGTCGCCGCCAACCTGCATGTTTGCCAGTTCGGGATGAGCAAAACCGTGGCCTCGCGGAACCTGCGACACTTCTCCGGTCTCCGGCGATACCACTTCCACCACGGGAGTTTCCCCAAGGATAAATGTTGCCGCGATGACAGTGCACATCGCCAGCAATATTGCAAACAAAAGATAAGGAAGTTTCATGTTCTGGTGTCCAGCGTTGCGTCGTCACTACGGGGTGAGACGCAAGTTTAGCAGAGATGCATGTGCGTTTCGCCAACGTGCACGATTCAATGAGAGTCGGTATTCAAGTTCGCGTCGTCTTGCCTTCTCTCCCCCGGCTTTGAGATCTTGCGATTTCTAAGTCGTTGTTTGCACGAGTTTACCATTACTCTCCCAAAGGGAGAGTGAACTGAAGCGTTTGATTCTCACATCGGTTTTGTCTGAATCAAATGTCGCGAACGCATCAATACGCGCAACATCAAAAAGCACAAGCGAGTGAACGGACTTGCGCGAAACTCACTCGCTCGCGTTTCGTGCTAGTATTTTTCTGCGTTTCGTTTGAAAGCGGCGCTGTCTCTCTAGCGAAAACTCAATAAGATAATAC
>JABDKS010000734.1 GCA_013002105.1 Pirellulaceae bacterium
GTTCATTGGTGACACAATCGGGCAACAGATCAACGGTCAGTTCATCCGTCTCGGACATCACGACGGCACGTTCGATATAATTTTGCAACTCGCGCACATTGCCCGGCCAGTGATACTGTGTTAGCGCATCCATCGTCCCCGCCCCCATGTGGACCACATAGCGATCGTTGACTTCGTTGTAATAATCTAAAAAGTGGCTTACCAGAGCCGGGATGTCATCGCGACGTCGACGCAGTGGCGGTATCTCGATCGGCACAACATTCAGTCGCCAATACAAGTCTTCGCGAAACGAACCGCCACGAACTTCTTGCATCAAATCTCGGTTACTCGCCGCAATCACACGCACGTCGGTTTGCAAGGTTGCCGTGTCACCAACACGCTCAAATTCTTTCTCTTGCAACACACGCAGCAACTTGACCTGCAACGTCAGCGATGTGCTATTGATTTCATCCAAGAAAATCGTACCGCCGTGAGCCGCTTCGAACCGACCGGCGCGATTGGCCACAGCACCGGTGTAGGCGCCTCGGACGTGACCAAACAACTCGCTCTCGAGCAAACTTTCGCTCAACGCACCACAATTGACACGTACAAAGGCACCGCCATTGCGATGGCTCAATTGGTGCACCGCGTTGGCCACCAGTTCCTTGCCCACACCCGTCTCGCCCAAAATCAACACCGACGCGTTGCTGCCCGCGACCCGCCGAGTCAGACGGTACACCTCCTGCATCGCCGGCGAGGAACCGATGATTCCAGGCAGCGGAGGTCCGGTGGGGCCGTGCGGTGGATTTCCTAGAATCGCCATAGATGGTGGGGAACGAGACGTTGAACGATTGCCTAGTTCTCTGTAGCGACTAAGAACCAGGGTTGGCCGTAGTGGATCTTGTTAGAGATCCCCGAGTCGGAAGATCTTTAACAAGATCCACTACCTTAAAATCAAGCTTTGACAAAGCACTAGGAGCAATGTTGCACAATAACGCGTTTTGGCGATATGGGAAAGCCAAAGCATGCCAAGCCACGCCTAATGTGGTGCTATCCCGCAATGCGGTCAGCTAACGCGTGTGCGTGCGCTTGCCCCTATTTCGGGCGGGCAGCCAGTTGATCGCTAGCCAATGATCGAAACATCTGCCGATCGACGGCCGTCAGTTCGGGTAATCGATTCACAAGATCCATACTCATCAGCAAATCGGCATACGCGGCCGGGGTTTTTGGTCGCTTCATCATCTCACTGATAGCATCCCAACGATCCGTATCAATCCCGGCAGCCTGGTCACCGTAGAACAAAATGGGGACGTTCTTGCCCAGCGGCATGCGCCTGACACGGTCAATCAGTTCGACCGGTGGAACATCCCACAATTGTGTTTTGGACAGAATCAACCGCAAATCGCCGCCGCGTGCGATCACTCGTTCCAGTTCGCGCACCGATCCGACAACTTCTGTGCGATAACCCATTCGTGACAAAATTGATTCTTGACGCAACACCACCTCATCACGCGTTTCGACCAACACCGCCAATGGCTCGTCCTCCAAACGCGTCATCTCGCCGAAACGTTGCATGACCAAGCTCTTGCCCGCATATGAAAACGGTGCATCCATTCGTGCGATCGCTGCGGCTGCTTCGTAACGCACCCGCGGATCCGAGTTCAACGTCGCTTTCACCACCGGAGTCAACGATGGACTGTCGGCTCGCAACAGAAAATCGGCTTGTGTGGATGACAAATCAGACCCGATCATCCGCAGCAATCCGACCAATGCCGGTCGATCATCCTTTTCCGACGCGATCGCAATCGCATGCGACAACCCTTCGGCATCGACCATGTCGCCATAGGCGGACTTCATCGCCGCAATTTGTTCCGACGTGCCCCAATCGGGATCGATCATCACACGGTAACTTAAATCGGCAGCCAAAATCGCATCTGCCATTTGCGGACGCAGGCTGCCGATACGTCTTAGCCGGGCACCGGCGTCAACGGCGTCACGGTAGGCCAGCATGATCGATCGGGCGCGTTGTGACGAAATCGTCTTGCGATCTTCGTTGACCGTCCAAATTGTCACGGTCGCGAAATCGTTCTCGGTTTCGGATGCCAATCGCCGGAGTCGCTGCAACTCCGAATACAAATACTCGCGTGACTCACTGGCGGTGGGAATATCCGACGTGAGTGGTTGGACGTTCACGCGAGCGTAATTGGCTTCCGCCTCGGTCGTATCAAGGGCGTGGATGGCGGTCAACAAATCCGACATCGCCGCCGAACGATCAATTTTTGTCACGGATTTGAGTGCATTGAGCCGAACGGCACCTTGGGCATAGATCGCAAACTGACGTAGGGCTTGCTCGCCGCTTCCGCTCAGTTTCAACAAGGCTCGCAAGATTTCCTCTCGCGGGGCAGTGGGGTTTTCCGATACGGCAGCTTCGACCAATGCACCCACGGCGACATCGCCGCCCCCGAGTAGTGTTCGGGCGGACGCTAATCGACGGTCGACCGATGGATCATCCAGAGCGTCGATCGCCGCAACGATCTTGTCTTTTGATTCAGCATCAGCGCGGGCAGCTTTTCCTAACTTTGCAACCGCGGCCTTGGCTTCCGCACTAATCTCTTCTTGGGACGCCAGACGAAACAAGTTTTCTGGACCGATTCGGTCGGCGATCATCGCCAACTTGGCTTGATCATTCATCGGTGCCACGGCTTGTGTCAGCCAGCGATCCGCTTCGGACCAAAGTTTGATTCGTGCGAAAGCCGCGATCGCATCGGCCAGTGGTCCGTCGCCTGTGCGAGCGGCTTCGTTCAACTGGATTACCAGCGGGTCTGTTGGGACGTCCGTGTCAGTGGTCGAATCGACCGCAGAGTCCGGCCCGGCATCAAAGAAAGGAGCTTGCGCGCGGGAATCGACGATGGACAACGCCAAAAGTGTGGCAACGAGGGCGACGCGTGTGGTGATGGGCATGTCAGAGGGTGCTGATGGCGGGGTAACGACAGATCGTCTCATCATAATCGGTGTCGGGTCATCCGACACAAATATTCGCCCCGACGGCGACCTGACTCACTGCAGGGCGAAAATACGCAGGCGAGCGAATAAATCACGGGCTCGGTGGGTGCTGATTTTCTCAGTGGTGGTTGATCATTTGCGACCACCATCAGGCGAGTGCGTGCATGGCTTTGCTGATCGGTCCGTCATTCCAAACCCCGACATCGTGCGGCGGACGGAAATCACAGCGACGATCCAACAAGTCAACCGTCACTCTCGGAAAGCTTGCGTCGAAGATTTTCCATTGCCTGGTACTCGATGCTGTCCTCTGGAAAACCGCCTTCAAACTCTTTCTCCAATTCCGTCAGCACGCGCAACTCTGACTTCATACTGACCATCGTCTTCTCGGTTACTCTCGCGGCATGCTCGGCTCCCGGCAGATTCCTGGAAACCCGTTGTCGCTTTGCCAATTGCTCTTGCAGATCGCGTTCCATCTCATGGGCGTATGCACGGTACGTTTCGTCGTCCATATCGTGTTCAGGATGGCTAAGAATGTCTTCGGAGATATTCAGCGGTCGCTCCGGCATGTCGGACTTATCCCAAGCAAAGATTGGCTTGTCGGTTCGGAAGGGAACCGAAAACGTCCAGATCATGATCAAGATGGTCAGCACGAGTGAAAGCCCAAACCAAATTCGCGACGCTTGAGCCATTCGCTTTTTGGTCGCCTGATCGGCTTCTCGTCGACCGCCGGCGCGAATGCCTCCTCGGTTTTGGCGGCGTTCTGCAGCGGCCTGTTTCGCTTGCGCATTGTTTGCCGATTGCGGACGATCAGCCGATGGAGGCTGGGTCGGTTTGGCAGGGTTTGATGGAGTCGTCTGTTTGTTTGGTGTTTTGTTGGACATCGTAGGTCCCCCCGAGTGTTATTTCGCCTCGCCGCCTGCACAGCGAATCAGCCGTGCAGGCGACAGACGTATCAATCGCGTTATTTACTGGGTCAAAATGGTGGGAAGGTTATTGGCGATTTCTTCGAAGATATCGACCAACTGACTGCCGTCGGCAGCGTGATAGTGCCGACCACCACCGATCGCAGCGACTTGTTGCATCAAGCTCTGATCAGCACCGTCGCCAAAGGTCACGGTGTGAATCGTTAGTTCATAGCTACCGACGAAGCTCTGAGCCACATCAACAGGGCTGATCCCTGCGTTGTGAATGCCGTCGGTCATGACAACCATCGTCTTGGCTGCATAGGGGCGAGCCGAAGCCGCGAGCAACGCGTCAATCCCTTCCTGCATGCCGCGCCCGATTGCGGTGCTACCACTCGGATACAGAGTCGCCACTTTGTCACGCACGACCTGGTGATCCATTTCCAACCAAGTGTCAAGCGTCGCATAGGTCGAATAACTCGCCAGCGAAACTTGCTCGTCCTGAACGGTCAGATCCAGCACGTCTAAAAACGCGTCAACGGCCGTCACACAGTCTTGCCAAGGCGATGTCGGGGCTGGCCCCAAACCATAGTGGTCTTCCCACGCCCATTGCTCGTATTCAAGTTCACTCACGCCGGGAGCATAGTTGTATCGGGTACGTCCACGCCAATCGACATACGAGGTCATCATACCGGCCGTGACAGCTGCACTTTTGGTCGAGTTGTACCAAGGCGACATGCCCGATGGCCAATCAAAATCGACCCAACCCATCGAACCGGATCGGTCGATGATCATCGAAATGTCTCGGTCAACCTGCATCGCTACGGATGCCTGAGTCGATCCGAAGTCGTGCTTGTCCAGCAATCCAGGGATGATCAATGGAACGCGTCCAGAAAGCGAATTGTGGTCGCGAATTCCGTTCACACGAATCGCACTTGCCACGATCGTTCCACTCTCGACGGTTGCGGTAGGAATTTTCTCAAAGTGATAACGACTACCGAATCCACCCGACTGGACGGTTCGTCCAAATTCAATTTCGTTGGCCGAGTCCGTTTCACGAATTTTCAACGGCGAACCGTTCACGCTATTCAACGCGGCGGTGACCTTGGCCGCATTCTTAGCTGCCGATACCGTTTGGATTTCGCTAAAGGCACGTCCTGCCGCACGCGCCGACGCGTCGGTTGCGACCGTCAACTCGGTTCGGGTCAGTTGCATATGCGCAGTGTTAACGCAAAAGGCAGCCATCAATGCCAACACTGGCAAGATGAAAGCCATCAGCGCCATCACGCTACCACGACGCGACCGGGCGGTCGCATGTGGAATCGATCGATAGAATTTGCTGTCGTTCATGGTGAGGCTTCGTGGAGGAGAGACAGAAGAGAAAAGTTTCAAAGGACGGAATATCGTTTGAGTGGATTACTGTTGGTAAAAGTGGTCGTATCGTTCGGTAGACATGTGGGCCGTGGTTTCGATCGTTGAATTGGGCAAGAACATCGGTGCGAATAGGGCCACCGCGTCCAGATCAACCGACACGGTCACCACGACCTCGTTGGAATCACTGTCCAAATCGGAGACGTCAATCGTGTAACCGGACGTGACCAGCGAACTGATAATTCGATCTGCTTCGGCAACCGCTTCATCTTTGGTCGCACCTGGCACAATGGCATGTCGAGCTGCAAAGTAGGCAGCGTCCTGAGCCAGGTTGCGGACCATGTTCATCCGTGCGAACTCCATACAGGTCAGGATGACAACGAACATGACGTTCGCCACAATCGCAAATTCGACCATCGCTGCACCCATGCGCTTCTTGGGCTTCGATTTCAGGCGGCGTTTGGCGGAATGTTTTCGGGAAACAATCATAGTTCTGAGGCAGTAATGGTATGGCCGGTCTAAACGTCCAAGCAGAGACCGCGTGGACGAGGGGACGTTAGCTGGTTGGTAGGTTCTTGTATTCTTTTCGCATCGTGACTTCGGACGACACACTCAAATCACCAAACATGCTGGATGGAATGATCATGTTCCCGGCACACGGAATCGTGACCGTGACTGTCACGTTCTCCAATGTGTTCGCACTGTCAAAATCAGGTGAACTGAACTGCACGACATTGGCACTGTCATAGGCGATATCTCGGTCATCCAAGAATTGAACGATGCGATTGGTTACATCCGCGTTCGTGCGTCCACGTCCGACCCCGCGACGCGCACCCTCGTAGGCGGCAAGCGTCACGGACTCTTTCAGAAAGATGACTGAGCAAAGATCCATCGTTCCCAATGTCAAGACGATCAGGACCGGCAGACAAAACGCAAACTCGACCGTGGCCGCTGCTTTGCGGCGCCGCGACTTGCGTGGGGACCGACCGCGATCGGCGGATGACTTGGACTTTGCAAAAAACATGGTGTTCGTCGTAGGTGTAGGGAGGAAAACCTTTGGCTCCGTCGAAAACCTAGCTCGAAAACCCACTGCAAGACGAAATTCCGCCGAGATTAAAGACTCTTTTTTTCCGTAAAACGCGGAGTGAAACCGCGTTTATGCGGGGAAAACGCCACTGCCGCTGCTCAGAAGTTTTTGTTTGGAATCAATTGAATCGATTCCCGTCCCCGTCGTTGCGTCGCGCAATCGTGACTGACAACCAGGTCGTAATCCCTACAGAGAGTACAACCGGACGTCTCGCGGCCAGCGACCTTGCCCAATCACGTGAGTGTCGGCATCAGCAGAAATGCCGCGGCGTCGGATCAATGCGTGGGCAACATCCGCGCGCGTTTCGGCGGTATCAACGATCGTGTGTCACCATCTGACAACGTCACACCACTGCGACGACTAAGAGAGCAATTGAGTCAGCGCCTGGGCTTTGACCAATTCTCGAGGTTGCTTCAAATGGTTGTAGACAATCGTCTCGGGCGCGATCCCAAAACTGTGGTAGATCGTGGCCAGCAACTCAGCCGGATGGACCGGGTTTTCCAGCGGCGCCGAGGCCGTCTTGTCGCTCTTGCCGTGGACGTAACCGCGCTTGGTGCCGGCACCGGCCATCACCGCCGTGTAGCAGTAGGGCCAATGGTCGCGACCATCGTCGGTATTGTTATTGCCACTGGTACTGACGCCCCGTTGCGGACTACGTCCAAATTCGCCCACCGCGACAACCAGTGTCTCGTCCAACATCCCTCGATCATCTAAATCTTCGATCAAGGCTGACAACCCACCGTCCAGCATCGGCGCTGACTGATCCTTCATCCGCTTGCTCAGGCCGACGTGGTGATCCCACGAGTGATTGTCGCTGTTGGCAACCTTGGGCCAAATCACCTCGACCACACGTGTTCCCGCTTCGACCAACCGTCGCGCCAGCAAGCAACTCTGGCCAAACGTATTGCGGCCATACTTGTCGCGAGTCTCCGTCGATTCGCTCTGTAAATCGAACGCTTCTCGAGCCCTGCCCGAAACGATCAGCGACAACGCTCGATCGTAATAGCCGTCCAATTCAAACGACTCCACCGCTTTGTTGATATGCGGCATTTGATCATTCAACAGGTTCCGCAGTTTTGCGCGGCGTTGCAAACGCACTGAGAAGACTTCCGGACGCAGACGGAGATCATCAATCTTGATGCGATCCATCTTTTCCATGTCCAAATCGTCGCCTGATGGATAGAGCGTATAGGGATCATACGCTTTACCCAGGAACCCGGCGGTGCCGCCCTTGCCGACCACGTTGGACTCTTGCAGGGGGCGTGGCAACATGACGAACGGCAACATCGGTTCGTCGACCGGTCGCATGTTGATAATGTTGCTGCCGAAGTTCGGAAAATCCTTGGGCGATGGAGGCTCCAATTGGCCCGACGGACTGACCTTGTCGGTCGTGTATCCGGTCATCATTTGATAGATCGCCGCGGTGTGATTGAACAAACCGTTGGGCGTATACGACATCGAACGGATCATGGTGAAACGATCGTTGATCTGACTCAGCTTGGGCAAATTCTCGGTGAACTTAATTCCCGGCAGTTTCGTGCTGATCGGATCAAAAACGCTTTTGACATTGTCCGGCACGTTTTCTTTGGGATCCCACAAATCCAAGTGACTGGGCCCACCCTGCAGGTAAACCAGGATGATGCTCTTGGCTTTGCCCCAACCCGGTCCGCCTCCTTGGATCGAACTGTTTGCCGACGCGGATTGCAACTGCAACAAATTTGGCAGGGACAACCCCAACATGCCGCAACCGCCCACACGTAAAAACGTACGACGCGTTGGCGACAGATGCGTATCACACAGATCTTTTGCCTTGTAGCCTTTGAACGAAAGCATGGCGATATTCCTGGGAAAGTCGAAAACCCAACGCGGGTCGTTGTGGTGATGGGAAAGTCGGAGGGAACGGTAAATCGAATCCAGTGATGCGTTCGCGCCACATCAATGGTTGAATAAGAACGCGGGGCTATTGATCAATGCCCACGTTAAATCTTCCGCGGCGGTCAGTCGCAGGTTCTTCAATTGCATGGTGCTCTGCTTCGCGTCTTCGCGCAGTTGCACCAATTTGGGGTCGTCGGCGGTCGGCGACTCCAGCTGTTTTTGTTTTTGCTGTAACTGTGTCAGTTTAGCATCCGGCGGCACTGGCTTGTTGGCCTCGGCCAAAGCCGCATTGGCGTTCAAGACCCCCGCATCGGTGGCTGCCACATAATCGCTCAGCAATTTTGTCTCCGACTCGCTGCGTTGGCCCTTTGCGATCGACAATGCCGCTGCCAGCGATTCGGGATAATCCAGTGGGATCTCGCCCGTCGCGGTGGTCGCACTGAATCTGAACCGGCCCAACCGATGCTCCGCAGCGTTATGGAATTGATGCAGAGCAAACGTCAACACGCTGCCCGCTTCGTTCTTGATCGGCTCGGCCAATTTGAAAGTCGCCCAATGAACCAACCCGGTTGCGCCAGCCACCGCCCAACCACCTTGATCGCGGGTGCGGCCGTCAAAGGTTGCCTCGATCGTAAACGACTGCTGCAAAAAGTCGGCCTTGCCACTGGCGATTTTCACCGGAGCCAACTTCGTCGGTTCCGCCTTGGGTGCCTGCTTGATCTCCAACTCGGTCAGTACAAAGTTGCCGTTGGGCGGCAATCCGGGACCGTTGCTTGGCAAGCTCGGATCGGTCAGCGTTTCGATTCGGAATCCGGTAATGTTCTTCAAGTCGGTTTTAAACTCGACGTTGTAGACACCCTTGTCCTTATTGCCGCTAGCCAAAATCGAACGGTCCGGTTGCTGCTTCAACTCGGCTTTATTGGTCGCGGTCGCCTTGGTCGCTCGCAACGGCACCCACTCCAATGCGTTTTTGAACTCGGCGGCCATCTTGTCGACCTTGTTCCCGAGTGCCGCCTTGGCTTTCTCGACTCCTTCTTTCGCGACCTTGATGCGACTGTCTCGTTCTTTCGCAAGCTTCTCGCGCTCAGGCTTGATTGACTCGGTTCGACTGGCGATCTGTTTCTTGACGTTGGCCAACTGTTCTTCGCGACGCTTTTCCAATTCCACCCGACGAATCTTCCAGTTTTCCTCGGCCTTTTCTAATTGTTCGACAATCGCTTTGTGGTCTTGCTTGATCAATGCGCTGACCTGCGAGAATGCACTCAGTTCGCTGTCGCGAGGCAACCGGCCGAGCGCTCGTAAAAAGATCTCTTCGGCCAGCTCGCCGTCGTCGCGACATTCCGAAACGACACGTTCGAGTTCGTTTTTGGGATCAGCAATGGCGGTACCGATCGTGGGACCACTGATCAATGCCATCACGGGCCCAAGTTGCAAATCGGAGTTTCGTTCACACTCGCAAGCACTCTCACGCGCAGGACGCCCGAGGTTTTGCAAAAACCCATCGGCCAATTTCACGCCCGAGTCGGTCAGTGCTGCGGCGCGGGTTCCGCGGGGCACGCCCGGAATGGCACTCACCGCACCGGTCACCGCATGCACCGCGTCGTAGATGACTTCGGCCGGTAAACGACGCGGCAATGCATGAGAATAATTTTGCACGTCATCTTCATTCGTGGCGTTTGTTTCCACGCTCAATTGATACGTGCGACTGTTGCAGATTCGTCGCAGCACCTCCTGAGTGTCAAAATTAGATTCGACAAACGAGCTTGATAAATAATCAAGCAGTTCCGGATTGGTCGCCGGGTTGCCGGCACGAATGTCATCGATCGGCTCGATCAATCCGACACCCATCAGGTAGCCCCACAACCGATTGACGTAACTGCGTGCAAAGTACGGGTTGTCGGGATCGGTCATCCAGCTTGCCAGTTGCTCGCGACGCGTCGCTTCGGCTGCAACCTCGTGCTCGACTTCGAACGGGAATCCGGGAGCGACGTTCGCGTTGGTGCGTGGATGCTGGATCTCGCCCTCCTTTTTGTCGACAACCTTCTCGAACAACGGTTTTGCACCTTCGACCGCCGTTCCGCCCACTTTGCGTTTACCCGATACCGGATCATTCTCTAATTTGACTTGGGCAAAGTACGCCGACATCTGATAGTACTGATCCTGAGTCCATCGCTCGAACGGATGATCGTGGCACTTGTTGCAATTAAATCGAATTCCCAAGAACAGATGCGTCGTGTTCTCCATCGTCGCATCGGCTTCGCGAAGTACCTTGTAATACGATGCCGCCGGATTGTCGTTGTTGGATCCCGATGCTGTCAGGATCTGATGAGCAAACTCGTTGTACGGACGGTTTTCCGCGACCGCTTGGCGGATCCAATCTCGGAATTTTGTACTCCCTTCGACACCCAGAAATTTTCGGTTGACCTGCAACAGGTCGGCCCACTTGTTGGTCCAAAATTCGACGTACGCATCGTTGCCCAGCAATTCATCGATCACCTTGGCCCGCTTTGCACGAGTCTGCGTCTGATCGGCCAAAAACTCACGGACTTTTTGGCTGCTGGGCGGCAGACCGGTCAGATCTAAATAAACGCGACGCAGGAAGGTCGCATCGTCGCAAAGTCCACTGGGCGTGACCTTGATTCGTTCCCACTTGTTGGCAACCAACGCATCAATCTTGTCCCAAGATTCAACGGTCTGCTTTTCGTAACCGCTGCGATCTCCCATCACGGTCAAGGTAGTCGCCGCGTAGGCTCCCTCGTAACGCGCAAGGATCGGAGCTTCTCCACGCCGAATCGCCGACAGCAATCCACCGGCGGAAACCGATGCGACTTCGGTGTTGCCGCTTTCGACAAAGGCCTCTTGTGTCACATCACGTGTCGAACCGTTGGGATAGGTTGCGACTACTCGCACCTGCTGCAAGGCGTCGACCGAATCGACAATCGGGTTGATTGGGAACACGTCCAAACGCGACACACGGGGTGTATCGAGGTTCAATTGACTGCCATCAGCAATCCAACGGTGCAACACAATGTGGTTGGGATCACCGACGGACATCAGCGTGCCACCCTGGTGCGGACTGGTCCCGAGCGGTTTGCGGAGCATCAAGGACTCGTTGGGCGCGGCCGCGTTGATTCGTCGTGCCGCCAAATCGTCGGTCAACGCACGCAGATCGTAGATCGGGTCGTATCCACGCAGTGAGAGCTTGAATCCATTCTTTCCCTTCTGAGCCCCGTGGCAGGTTCCCTGGTTACATCCAAGACGACTGAGGATCGGGTTGACGTCGCGAATGAAGTCCACGGCGCCGGGCGACGGGTTCGTTTCATTTTCACTCACGTCCGACGCCACCATATCGATTTGTTGTTGATGATCGCCGTAAGAAATTTTCAGCATCCCCTTGCCATCCGCCGCCGGTCGAATCAGCCCCGCTGCGGTCGCCGTCGCCCAGAGAGGCAATTCCACCTTGGCTAATCGCGTTACATCGACGGTAGCACCCTCGGCTGTGACGGCTGTCACAACCAATTGTGCGTAGTCATAAGGCGATTGGAACTGGATCGATGTCGGCTGGACAATCAGTTCAGCCACCGATTCGGCGTCAGGTCCCTTTTCGTTTTTTTGCGCCGCATTGCTGACGTGCTGCGTGGCCATCTCTGCCGTCCACGCTTTCGCGTCGAATGTCAATCTGGCCATTTCGGATTCTGCATTGATCTGGATAGCTGGAAATTCAGAGACCAAATTTCCCTCCGCGTCCAACTTGCGAACCTTTCCGTCATCGGCGGTGAAGTAAAGCGAGTTGTCTTTGGCAAACCGCACGGCGTATACGGCGGCATCGTCCAACGTCACCTTCGCCACCTCTTCGGTCGGCTTTGCACGATACGCATCGACCTTCTTCTTTTCATCGGCGCTGCGGTCGTTCACTCGCTTGGCCAGAATTCCTTTCAAGTCACCGGCCAGTTCACCGTCGAAATCGTATTTCCAAACTCGAATTTCGCTGGTGCCATCCAGTGTCGCGGCCGCTGCAATCCGGCTTCCGTCCGGGCTGATGTGGACGCTGAAAATACGCCCTTTCAGTTTGGGCATCGATCGAATCAGATTCGCATCGTCACCGATTTTCCGAGCCGTTTCGCGAAAGACGCGATACAGTTTGGGCACGCCGTCGGAACCACCGACCAGAATCTCATTCCGCTCGGGGTGGGCCGCGACGCTACTGAGACCACCTGATAGCGCGCCGGGTGTAATCGAGGTGATGTTATCGATGAATCGCTCGGTCGCCACCTCCGTCAATTTGGTCGTCATGTCACGAGCGACCGAAATCACGTGCTTGCTGTCGGGTGTGAACGCGGTGTCACGCACCCAGTCTTCGTGCGCACCCTGATACAGCACTCGCTGTCCCGTGTCGGCGTCGATCGCGCGAATCACATTATCGGCGGCGCCAAATGCGATCTTGGTACCGTCGGGCGACCAACTGGCCCCGCTGATCGTGTCGTAGGTTACTGGCAGCGAAAGCTCCAA
Source organism: Pirellulaceae bacterium (assembly GCA_013002105.1). The sequence goes on from JABDKS010000734.1 coordinate 12,727, forward strand.
CTCTTGTGTCTGCATATTCCACAACTGCAACTCACCGCTGACAGCCGGCGTTCCGCCCACCGCCGCCAGTCGTTTGCCGTCGGGGGAGAATCGGACCGTGTTGATGCGCGGACTCAAGCCGACCAAACGCGATTTGACTTCGCCGCTTTCGGCACTCAGCAAGATGACTTCGTGAAAACCGGCGACAGCGATTGTGTCGGCGTCCGGCGAAACGTCGATCGATGGCAACGCAGCCGGCCCGATGTAAACCGGCGGACGCTCTTTCGTGTACCGCGGACCGGTGTCGTGAATCGAATCGTCCTTGGCACCCTCGCGGATCCAGCGTGTAATCAATTCAATCTCGACATCGCTCAGCGGTTTGGTCGGCGGTTTTGGCATCTCCGCGATGGAATCGACTGGCGTGATTTGCTCGATCAAATAGCTTTCGTCTGGTTTGCCGGGAACGATCGCCGGATTCTCCGATTCGCCACCGGCGATCAATTTGGCAAAGTCGGTCATCATGTACGAACCGAGTTGCTTGGCGCCTTGGTGACAACCAAAGCAATTCCGACGCAATATCGGTTCAATGTCATTGTGGTAACTGACCGGTCCAGAAACTTGTTCAGGTTCTTCCGTCGTTTCGCTGTGGGCAGGTATGCCAAAGCACAGAAGAAACAAGGGGACCAACGACAAACGACGCGCGACACTCATTAGCACGGCTTCAGTGACATTCGGTGGGGATGGTTGAGCTTGCTCGCATCCTGCGTCGCTGCGGAACGTCGTCGATCCGCCGGATCAACGGTTCGTCAATCAGATTGCGACGTCTGTTGTTTTGACCGAAAACCGACAGTGCACAAATTGCTGCACGATCTATGTCGATCAGGCTGTCGCCTGACCCAAGGTTTCCGAATTCAATCAAACGTGAACGTTCTGATTTGCAGCGGCGGTTTCGCGAGGAAACTGGCGGTCTGACAACGCCAATCCAACATCGGCAGCACTGCGCGACGAAGGTAGCCCGAGAAAGGGCAGGCGGGAGGCGAACCAACCCAGCAAAGGTGGGTCATTTCACCGTGTGTTAGCTTAATGGGGCCCCCGTCAGTCGTCAATTGAAAGTCTCCGGCCGTCGATACCCAAAACCATGCAAAACACATGGTTTCAACCGATTTTGACCCCTCGAATTTCTTTTCAGGCTCGAACCGGCAAATAGGTCGGTCTACATCAATACCACGCTTGTTGGTTACGATCCTGCCACCGCGGCAGTCACCTCGCCGCGTTACGAACAGCTTTGTCGAATCACTTCAATGCAGAATCTCACGTGATCAACTTCTGGATCGGACTCCCCATCGCCTTGCGATTTCTACTGCTCGCACTCTTGGGAATCCTCGGCGGCGCCTTCTCAAATTATCTGATCTACACGTGGTGCTATTTTCCACGTGCGATCAACCCTTGGGCACCTCCGCATCCCGACGCACCCGAGCGGCACAAGATCGATCGTGTCCCGATCATTGGCTGGATGGCGCTCCGTCGCGAAGCATCGATACATGGACGCGGTTTTTGGATCCGTCCAATATTGATTGAACTCGCGCTGGCAATTTCGCTGCCCGCACTCTACTGGTACGAGACCCAAGTGGGTATCCAATTACCCGATGCGGTTCGACCGGCACTCCTGCCAGCGTTCGAACCTTGGGGCACACAGATGTTCTTTGGCCATGCGATCTTGTTGGTGCTGATGACGGCGGCAACATTCATTGATTTTGACGAACAAACCATCCCGGACATCATCACCATTCCAGGAACGATCCTGGCACTGGTGCTCGGCTCCTGCTCCATCTATTGGTTCATGCCGGCGTTTCTGGCCACGGCAAAACCACCCGTGCTGGCGACGACAACCTTTGATTTGCCCTGGCCCCCGGTCGATCCCAAATGGTGGACCGGACAAGGACTGTTGACCGGACTGGCGATCTGGAGTGGCTGGTGTTTTGCGCTCGCAGACCGTCGCGTGATTTTACGAAAGGGATTGGCCAAAGCAGTTGAATTTTTCTTTGCCGGTTTGGTTCGTTATCCCACTTGGAAATTATTGGTAGCTATCTGGGTCGTCGGTCTGATTGGAATTTCAATCGTATTCAATATCGGCGGAGTACCGTGGTACGGTTTGTTTTCTTCGCTGGTCGGATTGGCCGTCGGTGGTGGTGTGATTTGGGCCATCCGAATCGTTGCCTCCATGTCGATGCGTGTCGAAGCGATGGGGTTTGGCGACGTCACGTTGATGGCAATGATCGGTGCGTTTCTGGGCTGGCAAGCATCGATCATGGCCTTCTTCCTCGCGCCATTCGCTGCCATCGTGATCGTCGTCATCCAGTTCATCGTCACCCGTGAGCCACGTGTGCCGTTCGGACCGTATTTGTGTGCGGGGACCCTTTTGACGATCGTGTTTTGGGACGGCGTTTACAACAACTGGTTCGCGCTGAACTTTGGCTTGCTGGGCCCGATGATGTTGTGGATGGGCATCGCCCTGCTGGGACTGATGGGCGTGATGCTATTCGTCTGGCGACTGATCAAGACAGCAATTTTTCGTCGCTAGCATCGGCAACGCTGATCACGCTTGCCCGATGTCAAAACGGCGTCTGGACGCAACAACCGCAAAAAACCGCTGCGTCGCCCTGCGTTAGTCACACAAACCATACCGAAACAACAACCCAAACAACCTATTCTTCGCTAATTCGCGTTGTGGCCAAGTCACTTTTCTCGGTACTATCCGCTCGATCAATTTCCCCGCCAACTACCGCTGCGAAGCACCAAGGAAGGTCTCGCCGTGTCCGCCCATGCATCTACGACCGGTCCTCACGATAGGGACCGCATTCCGTCCACGTTGGTCGATCGACTTCGGTCGATCCGCAAATTTGTCAGTGCCGAAGGCGACGCGATTCATGCTGCTGCCAAGAACCTGTCTCCCAACGCAGTTCGCGCCGCCGAGATGACCGCGAATTGCGAAGGCTGCGTGATCGTCACGGGCGTTGGCAAAGCGGGTCTTGTCGGACAAAAGCTGGTCGCCACCTTGGCCAGTACCGGCACGCCGGCTCACTTTCTGCATCCGGCCGAAGCGGTTCACGGTGACCTTGGCCGCGTCCGATCATCGGATTTGGTTTGGGCGATCTCCAATTCCGGACGTAGCGAAGAAATCGTTCGCATCGCATCGCATTTGCGTGAGCAGGCTGACGGCCTGATCGCAATCACAGCCAACGATGACAATCCATTGGCCGTCGCCAGCGATTGCGTTGTTCCGATCGGCAAGCACGAGGAAGCCTGCCCGAACGGCCTGGCGCCGACCAGCAGCACGGCGGTCATGATGGCGGTGGGTGATGCGATCGCCATGCTGGCCAGTCAACTGCGCCGATTTTCGCCACAAGATTTCGCCCGTTTCCATCCCGGTGGTTCTCTCGGCCGCAAACTCGCACGCGTCGATCAGTTGATGCGTCCCATCGAAACCTGTCGTGTTGCGTCGTCGCAAACGACGGTCCGATCGGCGATGGTAACGAGTTCCAAAACCGGCCGACGCAGCGGTGCGGTCATGCTGACGGACGCCGATGGCCGACTCGCAGGAATCTTTACTGACAGCGATCTCGCGCGACTGCTGGAATCTCGCAGTGATCATGCGTTGGACGAATCAATTCAATCGCGGATGACTCAGGAGCCAACGACGACGCTGGCCGGTGATCTGCTGAGCGATGCGATTGCGTTGATGTCCCATCGCAAACTCAGTGAACTACCGGTCGTTGACGATGACAGGGTTCCAGTGGGCATGTTGGACATCACCGATGTGATGTCTCTGACCGATTCAGCCGATCAAGCTGCAACGATACCGATCCAGCAATGATCCGATTGGCGGTTCACGCAAATCGCTCCAAGCACACCTACGATTAACTCGCGTTCGCAACTGACACCATGCCTGCCCTGCTTCGTTCCGATTCGGATATCGCGCACCCGATTCGCTGCATCATCACAGATGTTGACGGCGTCATGACCGACGGCCGAATCATCTACGACAGCACAGGTGTGGAAACCAAATGTTTTCATGTGCGTGACGGCCTGGCCATCAAGCTCTGGATGCAAAGCGGTTTTCAATTCGGAATCCTGACGTCACGAAATAGTAAAATGGTCGCCAAGCGAGCCAAGGAATTGGGGATCGAACACCTGGCGCAAGGCCATGCAGAAAAAGCTCCTGCCGCCCAATCAATGCTGGACAGTTTTGGATGCAGCAGTGACGAACTCTGCTATATCGGCGACGATTTGCCCGACATCCCGGTAATGAAATCTGCAGGGCTGGCCGTCGCGCCGGCCGATGCGTCTGTCGACACACGCGAGACGGCGCACTGGGTCCTGCACAGCAAGGGTGGCGAGGGAGCCTTGCGCGAAGTCGTCGAACGTCTGCTACGCGCCAAGCATCGATGGGAGGAACATTTGCCCGGTTGATTCGTCGACCCGGCAAACGCATCGAAACTATGTTGCGCAAGCTGACTCATTATCTGACCGCACTGATCGTCCTACTGGTGGCGGCCATCGCGTACAACTCTGCCGCAGAAAAGTGGCTGAGGCCGCCACGCGTGCAAACGGTGCCGATGGCCGAAGGCCCGCAACTGACGGCAGACGAAACCCTCGCGGATTTGTTTCCAGAGGGCGCATGGCAGCGAGGTATGTGCAAACGCCTGCAAACCGAAGACGGCGTATTGCTGTTCCAGCGATGGGAACAAGTCGCAGATGACCAATGGAAACTGTGGCCGGTCACCTTGGTCGTAGGCAGGGGTACATCGCAACAACAAGATCGCGATCCAATCATCTTGGAGGCGGCCGAAGGAGCTGAGATTCGCTTTGCCGAATCGCTGGACATGATGAGCGGTGGTGCTCCCCCAATCAAACGAGGCCGCATGATGGGCCTGGTCGAAATTCGGCGCGAGTCCACCGATCCCGACACAAAACCGCTGCTGATCCAGACCACCAACGTTGGCATTGACAATCGCAAATTGTGGACCACCGAACCGATTCATATGCGGTTGGGTGACGCCCGCATGGTGGGCCGCGACCTGACATTGCACTTGTCATCGTCGCCGGGCGCCTCCAGCGGCGGTCGTGGTGCTGCCGCTGTACTCGATCGGATGGAGCTGATCTATCTGGATGAACTGTTCATTCCCTTAGAAAAGAACGCGTTGGCCAAGAGCCAAGCGAAGCTTGCCGCAGAGAGTTCGACCTCCGGTGCGTTGGCACCGGCCAGCGCGACACCCTCATCAACCTATCCCGCCGCGCTTTCCTTCAAGTGCGACGGACGCATCGAGTACGACTTCACGCTAGATCGCTTGACACTCCAAGACAA
>JABDKS010000755.1 GCA_013002105.1 Pirellulaceae bacterium
CCCGAGGGCGGACCGGTTTGGCGATGTAATCATCGGCCCCGACTTCCAACGCAACCACTTCGTCGATCTCGTCGCCGCGGGCGGTCAACATGACGATGGGCCCGTGGAATTCATGACGAACGGTGCGGCAAATGGTGATGCCGTCAACCTCCGGCAGCCCGATGTCCAGCAAGACGATGTCGTATTCCTCCGAGCGAATTCGTTCAGACGCGCGACGACCATTTCCCTCGATCGAGACATCGAAACTATTTTCTCGCAGAAAGTCGGCAACCATGGACGCCAGATCGTGGTCGTCTTCGACAAGCAATACGCGAGCGTGGGTGGTGGCGGACATGACGAATGCTCTTTGGTGACTGGAGGTCACCGTTGTCTGGAGATCACCGTTGTCAAATCGACGGCGGAGCACTCGTTGTACCAGATCCGCTCTTGCCTCGCGCCGATCTGTTGTAGACGTTACAAAGCGATACAGCGGCGTAAGATCGAAAGTCTGCACCACACGTCACATCGAATCGACGTTTGATTACAGGTTACCCTGTGATGACGGACTTTCGGGCAGCATGTAGACCTTGCTATCGGCGTGCAGCTTTTTCCACTCGCCGAGCGTTGTTCGCACGTGGGATTGATCATCCAGCGGAAGACCATCGGATTCTTGGGCAAAGCGTTCTCCCTTGAGCAACAACACCATCTGGTCGTTGATGTCCAAACCGCCAACATGCAAATCAATGGGCGAATTTCCCTTGCAACTCAATACTCGAACCGTATCGGCTTTATCACAATACGTGACCGAAATTGGCAGCCCGTTCATCATCGTGTTGACAACATGCTTTGTCGGATGCAGCAAAGAATCAATCGCAAACGCGCAAGCGAAACCATCGATTTCGACACCGACAACGGGCGCGGAATCCGGCAAATTGACGGCATCCAAATCGAATAACTGCGGACCCATCACACCCGGAAAATCCAATACGTATTGGAGTTTGTCGTAGTAGGTACCGCCTTGTGCGAGGCGATGATATTCGACCGCGTCGACGCGTGTGGTAGCAGTCTTACCGGATGATACCGGCGTGCCGTCTAACGATTCAACCGCCAACGATCTGTGCACTGGTGTCACCGCGATCCACGGTGTCGTGGTTACGAAAATCAGCGCCACCAACGTCAACATGGCCGCGAGTAACCCTAGAAAGGTCATTCGAGATTGCGAAAGAAAGTTCGGTGTCATCGGCGCTTTTTCAATCGTCCGCGTGCGGATCGCTGGGGTACAAGGTCGCAACAAAATGCGTTAGGAAGCGAACGGAACAGTCGGTCGATTCGCGACTCTGATTCACAGGGGCTAGAATGGTCGATTCGATTCTGCACAGAACCCACTCTTTCCAGAAACACCGACATGAAACAAAGGTTTCGTATGCACGCGAGAATCGCGGCAATGTTCTTGCTTTTAGGCTCTACGGCCTGCTTTGCTGACAAACCGACCGAGGGTGATTTGTATCCGTTCGTAGGGGAACCTCGAATGGAAATGCAAGAGGTCTTTGCAGCCGAGCGTTTCCCAAACGTCGTCGTCACTCGTCAAGGGACGGTGTTGGTCACGTGGGGAAACCAACACATCCGTGCTCGTCGCAGCGAAGACGGCGGGGCGACGTGGGGACCCGTGATCACGATCGCCAATCCAGGATTTCATGGAGGTGGCACGACAGTGGACGAAACGACCGGTGACATTCTGGCCTTCGTCGAAGCCCACCATCCGCCAGCCGAGATGACCATGTATCGCAGTCGTGATGATGGACGGACTTGGATCGGAGAACCTTTGGCAATCACTCCTGACAGTCGCGGCAATCTGCCATCGATGCATATGAACGAACATGGCATCACTTTGCGACACGGCAAGCACAAGGGGCGACTGTTACGACCGTCGCGCTGGTATGCCGGCAAGAACGATCGGTCGCTGTGGCCCGAGCATTACACCAATGCAATTTACAGTGATGACGGAGGCAAGAGTTGGCAGACCAGTGAACCGTTTCCCGAAAATGGAACCGGCGAAGCAGCGGTGGCAGAGCTTGCTGATGGACGCATCTATTACAACTCGCGAGTTCATTGGCAGGAGCGGCCCAAGAATACCCGCCGCCGCGAGGCGTTCAGCAAAGATGGCGGACAGACTTGGCAAGATTTTCGAGTGATCGATGTTTTGCCCGACGGTCATCAACATCGATCCTATGGCTGCATGGGTGGACTGGTCCGGTTGCCGGTGGCGGGAAAGGATATCTTGATTTTTAGCAACATTGATACACCCAACGCGACTCGCGAAAGAGCGACAGTTTGGGCCAGTTTTGACGGCGGCGTGACCTGGCCGGTCAAGCGACTGGTCTACGACGGACGCAGTGCCTATTCGTCTTTGTCGGCCGGCCGCCCAGCAACGCCATCAGAAGGCTGGATCTATTTGCACTTCGAAGGTGGTCCACAGCAGCAGGATGCGGCATCGGCTGACTCAGCAAAGTCGAGTGGCGGTTCCAATGTCGCCAGATTCAACTTGTCTTGGTTATTGGCGGGTGAATCGACCGGAGACGGAAAGATCCCAGTGGATTTGGAGTAGAATGCGGGCGAGTCAAGCATGTGATTGTTCGTGGGTGGGTCCGACTGGTTTGAACTAGGTAAGGTTGTTTTCGGTGAAGAGAATTCAGTGCGTCGTGGCGGCGGTCTGTTTGGCAGTGTCGCCGGTTTTCGCTCAACGCGAACAATCCGAGCCCGGCGAAATGACGAGCGGCGCGCGGGTATCCTCGCTCGGCCCGGTCGTTACGCTGATCGAAAACTACTGCATCGATTGTCACAATTCGGCAGATGATGAATCGAATTTGAACCTGGAGGATTTTGACGCTTCCGCGATTGCCACGAACATCACGACCGACACCGCGGTCTGGGAGAAAATCGCGAAGCGTCTGCGGGCGAGACAAATGCCACCTGCGGACTACGTCTCGCGACCCTCTGAAGACGAATTCACCACGTCGCTGGCGGCACTCGAAAGCGTTTTGGATGACCACGCACAAGCTCATCCCAATCCCGGACGTACCGATTCGATCCGCCGACTCAATCGCACCGAATACAAGAACGCGATTCGAGATTTGTTGGCATTGGATGTCGACGTCGATGATCTGTTGCCCGCCGATCCATTGGGCCACGGATTCGATAACGTGACGGTTGGAGATTTATCGCCAGTGCTGTTGAACCGGTACATCACCGCGGGGCAGCACATCAGTCGGCTCGCGGTGGGCGGTCAACAACGCAGCCCCGGCGGGACGACAGTTCGGTTACCCGCCGATCGAACGCAAGAGAATCATGTGCCCGGATTGCCGCTGGGGACTCGCGGCGGCACGTTATTGGAGCAGAACTTTGCCATTGCCGGCGAATACGAAATCCAAATTCGGTTGATGCGCGACCGCGATGAAAACTTGGAGGGTCTCACGCAACCTCATGACATCGACATACTCGTTGACCGCGAGTTGGTCCACCGGTTTACTGTCACGCCGCCCAAGGCCAAAGTGGGTTGGCAAAAAGACGATACGTTGGTCGATGCAAATTTAAAAAAACGGTTTCATGTGACCGCCGGACCCCACCAAATCGGCGTTACCTTTCCCGTTAAGTTTTTGTCTCTGTTGGAGAATCGTCGTCAACCCTTTGACGCAAGTTTTAATCGACATCGGCACCCGCGGCGCACACCGGCGCTTTATGAAGTATCGATCGTCGGCCCCTTTGATCCGCAAGGACCAGGTGACACGCCCAGTCGACGTCGAATTTTCTCGTGTCGTCCCGATGGCGACAACAGAGCAGCCGCGGTGGATTGCGCGACGCGGATTTTGCGACGGTTGATGCGTCAAGCTTATCGCCGTGGAGTAACCGAAGGTGATTTGGAGGTTCCGCTGCGGTTCTTTACGCAGCGGTTTGCCGCTGATGGTTTTGAACCGGCTATCGAAACGGCGATCGCAGCCGTATTGGTGAATCCCCACTTTTTGTTTCGTGCCGAAATGGATCCCGCTGATATCGTTCCGGGGGACGCCTATTTGATTTCGGATATTGAATTGGCGTCACGACTGTCGTTCTTTTTGTGGAGTTCGATCCCGGATGAGGAGTTGCTGTCGCTGGCCGAGGAGAATCGTCTACGCGACGAGGGTGTATTGACCGCGCAAGTCACGCGGATGCTTGACGATGAACGATCGAGATCGTTAGTCGATAACTTTGCCGCCCAGTGGTTGTATTTGCGTAATCTCGATACGTTTCGGCCCGACATGCGTCGCTACGCCGATTTTGATGACAATTTGCGTGAAGCCATGCGAGGTGAGACCGAGTCGCTTTTTGAACATGTGATGCGAAACAATCTCAGCGTCTTGAAACTGATTGATTCAGACACCGCATTTTTGAATGAACGATTGGCAACACACTACGGCATCCCGCATGTTGTCGGCAGCCACTTTCGACCGATCGAACTATCGGATAACGATTTTCATCGTGGCGGGTTGTTGCGGCATGGCAGCATTCTGGCGGTGACGTCTTATGCAACGCGAACGTCGCCGACGATCCGAGGCAACTGGATCTTGGAGAATATTCTTGGGACCCCGGCGCCCCCGCAACCACCCAATGTTCCCGGGCTGACAGAGAACACGTCGACAGAAAAGCTGACGTTGCGTGAGCGACTGGCCGAGCATCGGGAAAACCCATCCTGTGCCAGCTGCCATAATTTGATGGATCCGGTTGGATTTGCGCTCGAGAATTACGATGCCGTGGGCCGGTGGCGGCTTTTTGAGGACGGTCAGGCAATCGATTCGTCCGGGGCACTCCCGGACGGCCAAGAAATTGATAGTGTCGCCCAACTGGAAGCGGGTATCATGAAGCGTCCGGACTTGTTCGTCGCGACACTGACTGAAAAGATGCTCACCTTTGCACTCGGCCGCGGCGTGGATGCGGATGACTATCCCGCCATACGCAAAATTGTTGGCGACGCATCGACAGACGATTTCCGGTTTCGTGCGATTGTGGTTGGCATTGTCAAAAGTACACCGTTTCAGATGCGATTAGCAAAGTGAGATTGGACGAGTTGTTGAAATGAAAAAAATAGCTATTCAGACTAAACAGTCACTCTCACGCCGCACCGTCCTGCGTGGTGCCGGTGTCGCATTCGCACTGCCGCTGTTGGATGCGATGGTTCCGGCCGGCACGGCACTTGCCGCGACTGCCGCGGCACCGTCGCGATTGCGACGCCTTGGTTACGTCTACATGCCGATGGGGTTTAATCCCAAACAGTGGGTGCCCGAGGGAGATGATCTGAGTGATCTGCCGCCAACGCTCCAGCCGATCAAGAAGGTCAAGGATCACGTTGCCGTAATCACAGGTTTGGAACTCAAAAATGCGTACCCCGGATCGCACGCCACTTCCAACTCGGCGTTCTTGAGTGCTGCCACGGCCAAGCGAACAGAAAGCTCCGATTACTATCTGGGAACAACCGTCGATCAGATTGCCGCCAAACGGATTGGCCAGCGAACGCAGTTGCCGTCATTGGAATTAGCGATGGACTTGCTGAACAACGCCGGGCAATGTGACAACGGCTACGCATGTGTCTATCAAAACAACCTTTCCTGGTCGTCGCCGACGACGCCGCTGCCGGCCGAAGCTCATCCGCGAATCGTTTTTGAAACCTTGTTTGGCGAAGGCGGGACAACGGACGATCGCAAGGCGGCATTGCAACGACGGGCCAGCTTGTTGGACTCGGTCACCGAAGAAATGAAACGCTTTAAGCTTCGTCTTGGCCCCGATGATAAGAACAAAGTCGACAATTACTTTGAGAGTATTCGCGAAGTCGAGCGTCGGATTCAACGTGCAGAAGCGAACGTGGCCGAGAATCCGCTGCCGGACTTGGATCGTCCGGTGGGAGTGCCAGCCGCTTATGGCGACCACGCACGTTTAATGTTCGATTTGCAACTGTTGGCATTCCAAGGCGACATCACTCGTATCGTATCGTTTCAACTGGCCAGGGAAGCCAGCACGCGGACGTATCCTGAGATTGGCGTACCCGAACCGCATCATCCGATTTCGCATCACGGTAACAATCCCGAAAAACTGGAAAAGCTAGCCAAGATCAATCAGTACCACGTTTCGTTGTTCGCGGATTTCTTGGCCAAGATGGCGGCGACACCCGAAGGCAATGGAACACTGCTGGATCATTCGTTGTACTTGTACGGGAGTGGGATGGGCGATCCTGATGCCCACGACCACACCGATTTGCCGATTCTGGTTGCCGGCGGTGCCGCGGGCAACATGCGCGGCGGCGTTCACAAACGGTACGACAAGGGAACGCCGATGGCGAACTTGCATCTGACATTGCTGAACAAAGTCGGCGTCGAAATGGACTCGTTTGCCGATAGCAACGGTGATGCGAGCGAGTTGTTTGAGCCGTTAACGCTGTAGGACGTTGGGTCCGGATGATTTGTGGCTCAGTAGGCGTGTCTGCGAATACGTGTTGAAGCGATGCATTCGTATCCTTGATGCAGGCACCTTATCAACATCTAATCGAGTGCGTGTGTCTGTCTCGAATGGATGGGTAACGCAATCGGCCGGTGGGAACCGGCCCTACGATCACTGTTTCGAATGGATGGGTAGTATTCCACCCAAAAAAAGTAGCGTTGACTGGTAGGGCCGGTTCCTACTTTGTCTTTACCCACAAGTCGGCTTTTGCAATCAACACTTTACCCTCCCGCGCATATGACTTTCCATTGGAAAACACGCTGTCGCGGGAGGGT
>JABDKS010000807.1 GCA_013002105.1 Pirellulaceae bacterium
ATCGGGAACGATGCAACGATGCCCGGCCGCCACTAAATCAGGAATCATCCGGCGATACAGGTAGCACCAGGTCGGTTCGCCGTGCATTAGCAGAATCGGGCCAGCATCGGCGGGGCCTTCGTCCAAGTAATGCACGCGGTACCCCAACACGTCTTGGTAATGCGGAGCAAAATCAAATTCCGGCAGGTTGTCGAACCGATCATCAGGCGTTCGCAAAACACCGGGTCGAACTTCTTTGGGGTTGGCCGACGTTGACATGGTTACCACCGCAATTAGAGATTAGAAACTGGGAAAATTGTGGGTCGGCGCGTGCCCTGGCCGGCACATTGTTCGACGGAGGCAGGTCGCGATGCGTATCCTAGCCGAATCGCAAACGGGCTTCTTTGGCCTTCAGTTTGGGTGCCTTGATCAAGCCGCCGGCTAATTTTTCGCCGAATGGATCAATGTAGACGCGCCCCGTTTTGTTGATCGATGGGTCGATGTGTAAGACATGGATGTTAAAGATAAAGGCTTGATCACTAGTTGCTTTGAACCAATGCACGTTGTCCTTGTAATCGGAGATCGTCGAGCACTGGCCGGCAGTGAAATCACGATCAATGGTGGGTTTGACAATCATGTGATCATCATGGTCTTCCAGCCGGTCATAGTGTTTTCCCTTGAACTGACCGTCTAAGACCAGGAACGCCGTCGCCATGTTGTGATGACCGTGAGGCACCACGGAACGATCCTTTGTCAACGCGAATATCTGGTGCCCGAATACCAATTTTGTCGGCAATCCCGCGACCTCCGGGAAGGAGGCGTGCAAGATCTTCTCCCCACGTTCGCGAAATTTGATTTGTGCGGTTAACTGTTCAAAATCGATGTAACTCAAAAATTCAGCCAAGTCGATCTGTGAGAACAAATCTTCGACCTTCCCCTGCCACTGAACTTGATCAAGTTTGTTGCCTTTCAAATCACGGCTCATCCGATCGACGTCGGCTAGCCAATTGGCCGCAATCGGCTTGACCGATTCAGCCAAGGCATCGCTGCAGACAACGGTTTCTAGTAGTGAATAAGTCAGCAACGAACCAAGGGTTTGCTTTGCAAAGTCGCGACGTTCTCGTGATGAATGCATGACTGTCTCCCACTCGTGCGGATAGGTACCGAGCCACGCATTGTACCGCGCCCGGTAGGTCCAGGTTCATTTGCAAATGGCTACGATTTGTGATCCACAGGTGCGGGCTGCGACCATCGTCTGCTAAACGATTCGCCCTGGTGAACAGAGCTTTAGGTCCAGGTATGACTGTCTTGCTTGCGAAACCCTCGCAACGATAGCGTGCCGTCGTCAGTAATAGTCAGCAACGAGTAACCGCTGCTTTCCGCGCCGGAACCTTCGATCATCGCCACCAGCGTGCAGTAATGGATGCCGGCGATTTGCTTCAAGTCATTTTGATGGCTGTGTCCTTGAAAGACGGCCAAGACTTTGCCCGACGATTCCAGAATCTGGCGGACCGCCTGATTGTTCTTGACGCCGTGATGATTGCTGACATCCAGCCGCTGGTGGGCAAAGACGATGGTTTGCTTGTCAGTCTCGGCCAGGTCGGCCGTTAGCCATTCCAGTTCCGCGGGTGGAATGTTCGTATCGGTCCATTTGAAATTCTTGCGGCCATACGGCTGGCCGTCACCGCGGAAGCACGCGTCTAACACGACAAAGTGAAATCCTTTGCGATCAAACGAGTAATAGGACTTGGATTGACCGACGCCGCCTAGAAACTCTTCTTTCTTCAGTGTATCGACACAGTGATTACCCAACACGTAGTGGCGATCGTCGCAGACCGCGGCAAACTCACGATTGATGGTCTTCAGATACCGCTGTTCGGTTTCAACAGTATCGGCGGCGTCGATCAAGTCACCCAATTCGACGACGAAGTCAGGTTGTTCGGCGACGAACTTCTGCGATGCTTCGGCGAACTTACCTAACGTTTCGCGATAGTGTCGCGAACCGGCCGCAGGCTTATCGGCATGATGCAGGTCGGTCACCAACCCGATCTTCAGGTCGGCTTCATCGGATGACGCGATCAATTGCCGAGGTTGCAACGTGGCCGATGCCAGCATCAGGACTCCCCCTTGTAGGAATGCGCGACGCTTATTGTTGCTTGTTGCTTGGATCATCAAAGCTCTGCTCCTCGGTTCGATTGGGGCAGCCGGCCGACTACGATGCACCGCTTCCTGGCTGATCAGTTTGGATTTCGGATCCACGCAATTGCCAACAAACAGAGCCATAGCCGGCTAACGAAATCTGGGTAGGAAAAAAGCTGCGACGAGGGATCACATGCCCTCGCCGTAGCATTGCCGTGGCGAACGTGGAATCCCGTGGCACGGAAGCGGATTGTGTGCTCAGTAGTTGTGTCATCAGCGTATGAG
>JABDKS010000811.1 GCA_013002105.1 Pirellulaceae bacterium
TCCTTTACCTGTCGCACTTTGCGGTACACGATCCGATCCAGGGACGCAAAGATCTTGTCGACAAGTACGCACGAAAACGGAGCGATTTTGATCAGCCGGATTCGCCCGATTTCATCTTGGAAGGCAATCCAGACAATCCGTCAAAGGAAGAACTAGCAGGCCTGATCGAGACTCCCGAATTCTCAAAACATAAAGTGCTGCCGAGAGGGACGATCAAAGTCAGACAGAAACAGGACAACGTCGAGTTCGCCGCGATGGTAGAAAGTGTCGACCAGAGCCTGGGAAGAGTTCTGATGAAGCTTAAGGAACTGGGGATTGAAGAAAACACGATCGTTATCTTCTTCTCGGACAACGGGGGAATGGCCGCGATGAATGTCGGTAACCCCAAGAGGATCGTTGCCAACGAGAATGTTGACAAGGCTTACTCAACATCCTGCCTGCCGCTGCGCGGAGCGAAAGGCTGGCTGTACGAAGGCGGAATTCGCGTACCATTGATTATTAAGTGGCCGGGAAAAGGCCAAGTCGGGACAACATGCAGCACGCCCGTAAGCAGTATCGATTTTTTTCCCACGATCATGAACATGATTGGAAAGGGCGACGAAGTCAGCACCGATGTCGACGGCGTCAATATCGCGCCGCTTGTTCAAGGCGAAACGATCGACGATCGAGCGATCTATTGGCACTTTCCTCACTACAGCAACCACGGAATGCACAGCCCCGGCGGCGCGATTCGAACGGGCAAATACAAGTTGCTGGAGTACTTTGAAAACGGTACGGTGCAACTGTTTGATCTCGAGAATGACATCGGCGAGCAAAACGACTTGTCCGCGATCCAGGCGGAGCGGACGCAGGAATTGAAGAACAAACTGCATCGATGGCGCAGGACGGTCAACGCACAAATGATGAAGCCAAACCCCGAATTCGATGCCGAACTAAAAGCGGAAGACTACTACAAACACGTCCAATGAATAGCACGTCGACTGTGCGTGTTTGCAGTAGTGTGTTCGGTTAACTGGTATTGAGCGATCAGCATGCTATCGTTTGCGGCATCCCGCGACGAATCGCTGCCACGTCCAATCTGGCCGTGCATGACTGACGAACGCTGGAACAGGCTCGTTCGATGTCCAACGGTCAAGCTGACCTCATTCGGCATGCAGAGTTGGTCAGCAGACCTGCACAAAATGCGATAAACTCGGATCAAAACCGTGAGCGCACTGTGTTTAGTAGAGTAGAACGCTGCGTTTGCACGGATTTTCTATGACCGATGCCCCTACCTCGCGCGATAGCCTGCTCTTGCAGGTAAGCAATCCGGAAAACCGGGAAGCATGGGATCGGTACGTCGAGATCTATCAGCCGGTGATCTATCGAACCGCCACAACGAAAGGTCTACAGGATACCAACGCAAATGATCTGACAGAGCAGGTATAGATCGCAGTTGCCGGCGCGAATGGTGGAACCGAATCAGAGAAAGGCGTCAGGTCAATCGTCTGCAATCGCCAAGAAACGATCAACGACGCGGCCGCGAGTGACTCCTCGTTGAGCCCCAACGACTCCGTGGCGCAATTGGCAAAGTCACCAAGGGGCAGCTATCAGTTTTGCGAGCTTCGTCGATACGTTCCGAGCACGCTCCGCTGCTCGCGAACAGAAAATGCAGCGAGCAACAAATGCGACAGTTGCGTAATAACCAAATGTTGATGAATGATCGGATCCTCGCAGTCGATCGAATCTACATTCGTGAGGATCAGGCAATTGGCACGATCTAACGGCAAGGAGAAGACAGATTGGGGCTCGTGGTAAACGTCGTGCTCAGGCGAGCTGCAACAGCATGGATCGTCGACGCAGTTATCTTGCTCTCGAAAGGATACAGCGAATCGAACGTCGATGAATTTCAGCGACCAGAGCAAGCGAAACCAGCTGGCGTGGCGGGGGACCGGGAATAAGTCGGCAGCCACCGGTCGCTACGACGTCGTAATTCGCATCTTTTGCTTATCGACTTATTGAGACGTGACGCGGTTGTGAGACGCGACGTGTCCGAGCAAAATTGAGTCACGCTACCCGCATAGGGCTGCAGGGAGGTCGTAACGTGAATCGTTCGCACCGTCGGGACCTCGAATTCCGGTCCGGGATCGATAATGCCGGACGTCATTTCTGTCATTCGGTGCCGATGCTAGCTCATCAAACCAAGCGGGGCTGCGCCGTCAAAGTTGCCGATGTTGGGAAGCACGGTTGGCAGATCCGTTGGCGAGATACCGAACCACTCCACCAACTCCTTGACGTACTGGTCAACAGACGTCGTCGGGATCAGACGCCCACGCCGATCGGTCGTGAACTGACCGCCATTGGTGTTGAATTGGGTGGGGTCGGACATGTTGGGATAGCTCCCGTGCACATCGCCACCATTCACCTGCTTCCCGCCGATGACGAGTTGGTTCGATGCCCAAGCGTGGTCGCTGCCCCGGTTGTCGTTGCCGACACAGGTTCTACCAAAGTCCGACATCGTAAAGGT
>JABDKS010000854.1 GCA_013002105.1 Pirellulaceae bacterium
GGGTCGGACGAATGGCGGGTACGCCGTTGTGGACGACCGTCACGTTGTCCGGGGCCGCTCCGTTGGCGATGCAGTCGGCACGCAAACTATTGGAGACGGTGATCAGATGTTTGCAGGATCGCAACGAGGTTCTCTCGATCCATGCATTCAATCGATTGGACCATTGTCGATTGGAGTCGCGTGCGGCAGGGCTATGAACGTGATAGACCCAAGGGATGCCAGAGCATCGCGATGCCAGCGCTGCGATCATCGCCGTGCGTGGCGTGTGTGCATGCAGTAAATGGTAGTTTTGCGCCGCGACAAGGCGTTTGATTTGCAACGCAGGCCTGAGATCGAATCGATTGTTCATCTCGGTGTCAAAGCTTCTGCCCCAGTTGCCGTCTTGTTCTTGGACCATCGCGGAAAACTTGCCCGGTTTGACGCAGGCGAAGTCGGCCGTCACGCCGTACTTTGGCAAGCAACGCCCGAGATGCGATTGGACCCGCTCGGCGCCGGAGAAGTGTTCGCCGTTGACCAGATGGAGGACGCGAACGCGTGACTGGGGTGGCTCGATGCCGGTTGGGATGCTTGACGGTGTGATGCCAATAACGGGGGCACCCTGAGCATTTCCGAGCAGGTCCGGGCAAAATGGTTGCGGGCCAGTGTCGCAATTTGACATGGATGCGGAGCGTCCGATGAGGAAAGTGACGCGATATTTCGCGGTAAGTTTTGGCGGCTACACAAGCATTCCACGTGATGCGGGCTCAGGTCGCTGCTTCGTCAAGTCGCGTGGCACCGATAGCGTTTGCCTGCCCGGTCGCGACGAATGTGCCGATTAGCCGATCCAGCGAGCCTTCGCATGCTCGATGCATTGGCTTGATGGATCGCTGGGACCGCCACTGGGGAAACCGTCCCAGTTGCGGTAAATTGGCTCCCTGATCGTCTTGCACCAAACCGTCCCCCCCAGCCGAAAACGACTCCATTGAAAGCTTCCATTGTCTTGCTGCCCGGTGATGGCATCGGCCCCGAAATTGTCGAACAAGCTCGTCACGTGCTCGAAAGCATCGCAAACCAGTTTGGCCACGAATTCTCCTTCTCGTCGCACATGATCGGCGGAATCGCGATCGATCAGTGCGGTGATCCGTTGCCTCAGGAAACGATCGACGCGTGCAAAGCAAGCGATGCGATTTTGCTGGGTGCCGTTGGCGGGCCGAAATGGGACGATCCCTCCGCCAAGACACGCCCGGAAGCCGGTCTGTTAAAGATTCGCAAAGAGCTTGGTCTGTTCGCGAACTTGCGGCCGATTCGTTTGTTCGACGAACTGGTCGACGCATCGCCACTGAAACGCGAGATCATCGAAGGCACGGATATTCTGTTTTTGCGTGAACTGACCGGCGGCATCTATTTTGGTCAGTCGGGTCGCAGTGGATCGGGCGCTGACGAATCGGCGTACCAATCGATGGTTTACAGTGTTTATGAAGTCGAACGGATTGTTCGGATGGCTGCCAAAGCTGCACAGCAGCGCGACGGACGTCTGACCAGTGTCGACAAAGCCAACGTGTTGGAACCGAGTCGGTTGTGGCGACAAGTTGCCGCTCGCGTGATGGCCGACGAGTTTCCGGATGTGAAATATGATGTCGTCTTGGTCGATGCGATGGCGATGCATTTGATCAATCGCCCCAAAGACTTTGATGTCGTTGTGACGGGAAACATGTTCGGAGACATTTTGACCGACGAAGCGTCCATGTTGCCCGGTTCGTTGGGAATGTTGCCGAGTGCGTCGTTGGGTGACAGTGGTCCTGGCTTGTACGAACCGATTCACGGTTCGGCTCCCGACATTGCCGGCAAAGGCATCGCGAATCCACTGGCCACGATTTTGGCTGCCGCCATGTTGTTGCGTCATTCGTTGAACTTGAATGCGGAAGCCGAAGCGATCGAAGACGCCGTGGCACAAGTTCTGGCCGATGGGTTGCGAACGGCCGACATCGCTCGTGGCGGCAAAGCGACCGGTACGCAGGAGATGGGAACCGCAGTCGTCGAGCGATTGGCGAAGGTTCAGGCTTAACCAATCGATGCATCGCAGATTCAGTCCTGACGCGACGGCGTCGAGAATCACTCGGGTCGAACGATTTTGACAAGCAACATTCCAACGACAGCCATTGCTATGAACGACTTGGCTTCCACGTATTGGGCAACGGTGATTATCGTCACCAATACCGAATGGCTTAGCGCCAATACTTGGTTGCTGCTGGCAGTCATCTTGATCGCGTTGGGGATTGCCTCGACCGTCGGTTTTCTCCTGTCGCGTCGCGAAAATTTGGGGATTGGTTCGGCGATCTTGCGTCGGTTCAATCACAAATTGCGCGTCTGGTGGATGATGGCAGCCATCTTTTTGTTTGGTTTTTTGCTGCACCGTATTGGCGTGGTCGTGCTGTTTGGTCTTGTTTCGTTTTGGGCGTTGCGCGAATTCATCACGATGACACCCACGAGGCGCGGCGATCACCGAACCCTGTTTTGGGTGTTCTTTATTTTCACGCCGTTGCAGTATTTGTTGATTGGACTTGGCAGTCATCCGCCCACTTGGTTGGGCGCCGCCAGCGAGATTGATTACTACGGTTTTTACAGCATCATGATTCCCGTCTACGCCAGTTTGTTTATTCCGGCACGTGCGGCAATCGCGGGCGACTACAAACGATTCCTCGAACGCAGCGCCAAGATCCAATTCGGATTGCTGATCTGCGTGTATTCGCTCAGCTATGCTCCCGCACTCTTGGACTTGCCATTGATGCGGACTGGCGGCGAACCATGGCGAGGCAGTAATGTCAGTGTGCTGGTATTCTTTGTTTTGATCTCGCAACTCGCCACCGTCATGGAACGGGCCTGGGGAAAACTTGCCGGTCGCCATGTAATCGCCGAAAAGATCAATGCGTCACGGACGTGGGAAGGATTCCTGGGTTCGATGGTCAGCACGGGATTGATCTCTGCAGCATTGTTTTGGGCAACGCCGTTTCATCCTTGGGAAGCCGGCGTGTTGGGTGCCGTCGTAACGGTGATGGCGTGTGCCGGCACGATGACGATGAGCGCGATTAAACGGGACCGCGGCGTGACCGATACCGGAACATTGGTGCAAGGCCATGCCGGTGTGTTAGATCAGATTGATAATATTTGTTTTGCCGCCCCGGTCTTCTATCACCTGACCCGATTTTTCTTTACCGATATCTAACGTTTGTTCTTTATGCCACTGACGCTTTTTGATACGCACGCCCATCTGAATGTCGACGCATTCAACGAGAATGTTGACGAAGTCGTCCAGCGAGCCAAAGATGCAGGATTAGTGGGAATTGCCGTGATTGGAATCGATGTCGCGACGAGCCGTCGGGCATGCGATCTGGCGGTCGCGCACCCGGGATTCCTGTATGCGGTCGTCGGAATTCAGCCCAACAGCTTGGCGACTGCCGGCGATCAGGATTGGGAAGTCATCCAGGAGATGTCGGGGCTGCCGGGAGTACGCGCGATCGGCGAAACCGGACTCGATTGCTATTGGGACGACACACCGATCGACATGCAGCACGAATATTTTGATCGGCACATGCAGCTATGCCGTCAAACGTCGCTACCGATGGTGATCCACATGCGCGAAAGCGGCGACTTGATCGCCAGTCAACTTGCCAGACAACCTTCGGTGCCGCCGGGCATCATGCATTCCTTTACCGGTGATCAGGCATTGGCGACGACTTGTTTGGAAATGGGGCTGCACATCAGTTTTGCCGGCATGGTGACGTTCAAAAAGAGTGACGATTTGCGTGCGATCGCCAAAATGGTTCCCGAAGACCGCCTATTGGTCGAGACCGATTCGCCCTATCTGAGTCCGGAACCGTTTCGCGGAAAACGACCCAATGAACCGGCTCGCGTGGCACACACCCTGCGGTGTCTGGCGGACGTGCGGGGCGTCTCGGCGGAGCATCTCGCTGACGCGACCACTGAAAATGCGCGGCGGATATTTCAGCTGCCTTGATGCCAGGTGTCCAATGGACCGCGATGCGTCACGCCGGCGGCGGGTACTTGACCGCATTGCGAATCATTTTCGCGCGCAAGGCTTCGCTAAGGTCAATGTCCATCGCGTTGGCGATGGCGATCACATAGGCAAGGCAATCGGCCAGTTCCTCGCCAACATCGTGTTTCTTGGCTGGATCATTGGCGGTATCAGTTGATTCGTCCAGCGTGAGCCATTGGAAGTGTTCCATTAACTCGCCGGCTTCGATGGCCAGCGACATCGACAGGTTCTTGGGGTTGTGGAATCGTTGCCACTGGCGTTGAGCGACAAAATTCTGCACCAATTCTCGTAATTCGTACACCGTCGTCGATGTGTCCGTGTTGGTCATGACTGATTCTCAATTCAATTTCCCTGTCCAAGATAGGCCGACAGTTTACAATCTTTGGGTCATGTCATCAGGATCCGAAATCGAATCGTCGCGGCTTCAATTGAGTCTTCGAGACTTGCTGATGCTGGTAGCGATGGTCGCGCTGGCGATTGGCTACTGGTCCACGTATCGGCGGTTGCAGCGCAGTGAGGCGGAGTTGGCCCAGTTGCGATTATCGACCGGTTATTTGGCGCCCAGCGAGGCGGCGCAGATTGCAGCGGTGCGGGCGCCCAGCGAGCAGCCGCTTACCTATCGAGTGCGGGTCCGCGTGCCAGATCAGCCCCGTTATCGCGTCGCCTACAGTTCGCTTTGGGAAAAAGACGCGGCGAATCCGGAATGGTTTGCCGCGGTCGACTTGCCGCCCGGCGAGTCACTGGTGACGGTGCGGGTCGCAAAGGACCCCCGCGACGAACGTTGGAAAATCGTTGCCGCAGTTCAATCCGAGCGGGGAACCAGACGATTTTCTACGGTCTTGCCGGATGAACACGCTAGCGTGTTTCGGGAATCTCATGACGCGATCAGCACCGGCGTGGGACGTCAAACGGTCGCTGTCGCCAAGAACCAGTCGCTCCGATTGCTGGACGAACGATGGCTGGTCGGCGAAGGCAGCTTGTTGTTGTACGGTGATAGGGCACCCCGGCGAGACCAAATTGGCATTTACGCCGAGTTGCAACCTGATATTGGCCCGTTATAGGCTCGTGTATCGTTCGGTTACTGATGTGCATCTGTCGCGGACGAGCATGTTACGATTCATTGTCCATGCACGAATTTTTCCCCACCCCACAAAGACTTCATGCCACGCGATTTTTTGAAGGGCGCCGCTGACGAATACGATGTTGTCGTGATCGGAAGTGGTCTGGCCGGAATGACGTCTGCCAACATTCTTGGTCGCGCGGGTCATCGGGTCCTGCTGCTTGAACAGCATTACAAACTTGGCGGTTTGGCGACTTGGTTTCTGCGGCCCGGCGGACACATCTTTGATGTTTCGCTGCACGGTTTCCCGCACGGCATGATCAAATCGTGTCGTCGCTACTGGAGTCGTGATATCGCCGATCGAATCGTCCAGCTAAAGAACATTCGATTCGATAATCCGCAATTTTCGCTAACAACGACCTTCAATCGCGAAGACTTCACGCGTTTGCTGACGAGTGATTTCGGTATCGATCCTGGGACGGTTACGGAGTTTTTCGACACTGCACGCAGCATGAACTTTTACGATGACCAAAACACAACGACGCGACAGCTCTTTGATCGATTCTTTCCAGGCAGGGACGATGTGGTGCGGCTGCTGATGGAGCCGATTACCTACGCCAATGGATCGACATTGGAAGACCCCGCGATTACTTATGGAATCGTGTTCAGTAACTTTATGAGCAAAGGGGTGTTTATCTACGAAGGTGGAACAGAAGACCTTGTTGCACGAATGAAAAAAGAACTCACCGCCAATGGGGTCGATATCCGGATCAATTGCGGCGTCGACCAAATCGAAGTCAACAATGGCAAAGTGTCCGGGGTCGAAGTCAACGGCCGCAAGATTCGTTGCCGTGCGGTAGTCAGCAACGCGAATCTGCGAACGACAATTTTGAAAATGATCGGCACAGAGAAGCTCGATCGCGATTTCGTCGAGCGGACCGAGGCGGTGCGATTGAACAATAGCAGCACGCAGGTCTATATGGCGTTGAAGGAGGGCGAGGAAATTGACGAGTCGTCCGGCGATCTATTCTTTACCAGTACAGCCGAAGAATTCAGTACCGAGCTATTGCTCAGCCGCGACATTACCAGTCGTACGTTCAGTTTTTATTATCCCCGCACTCGACCGCACAAGAAAAAAGAACGCTTTGCCATCGTCAGCAGTACGAATGCCAACTGGTCGGATTGGTCCGATCTGAACGACGAAGACTATCAGAAAAGCAAGGACGACCTGGTGGAAACGACCATCGAGGCGTTGGAGAAGTACATTCCCGGCGTGCGACAAAAAATCGATCGCGCCGAAGCGGCCACGCCACGGACCTTTAATCATTACACCCGTCACGAAATGGGCGCCAGCTTCGGGACCAAATTCGAGGGGCTGGGAGTCAGTCGAGAATTACCGCAACAAATAGGTGGGATGTACCACGCAGGAAGCGTCGGGATCATCATGAGTGGTTGGCTGGGCGCGATCAATTACGGCGTGATTGTCAGCAACGAAGTCGATCAGATGTTGCTCAATGAATCGTCGCCCGTCTGAGTTGACAGGCTGTCTGAGTAAACCGGCTGTCGCGATCCATTTCTTCAGCCGTCGACGTTTGCTTCGCCCGTGATCTTATCTTTAAAGGTCGCAAGTCGCCCGAGAGAGTTGTCGATGTCTCGTGCGGCGGCACCGTTTGCTTCTAATGCGTCGGCAAAGTGACTGCAAAACTTTGCGAAGTGGTGGCCGGTGATTCCACGTCCGCGATGAATCTCATTGAGTTCCCTGCCGTCATAGTGAACCGGACCGTCCAAAGCGGCCGTCAGGAACTCATATTGCATCTTGCGCAACCGTTCCATCGGAACGTTCTCGAAAAAAGGCGCCAACTCGGGATCTTCCAACACACGACGATACATTTCTTCAACGATGTTCTTGATCCCGCTAGTGCCGCCGAGGCGGTCAAATAGGGTGTCGGTTTCATTATTCATTCGATGGCTTTGCTCTGGGCGTTCTTTCGGGCCATTGGGCCGGTATGAATCGGACATCGCCCGCTTCGTTGGGACCCGCAAGTCGCAGCGAGTCGCGCACATGGTTGTGGCATCGGACGCAAGTTGTCGTCATGCTCAAATAGGTAAACGTGACCCCGTCATGGTTTCGCGTCGCCGCCAACTGTTCCAGTTCGCTGCACTGACGTCGAAACTCTTCAGCAAAGTGTTCGTACACGCCGTCGCGGGCACGCGGCCATTCGGCGGCCTCGCTGATCCGTTTCATCTCGCGGGCGCCTTGAGCAATCAGCCGAAAATCCTTCCTCAAAACTCCAGCCAGCACGTTTTGCGAATGGGTCAATTTGGATCGCATCAGCGCCCCCGATGCATCATTGATACGGTGGGCGGGCGGATCCGCATGCAACCACCAAGTGCTCGTCAACGTCAAAAGGCAAACAGTCGCAATCAATATTTTCGTCCGTGACACAATTCTTTCTCCTGCTGTGGCTAGTCCGCACAAGGCGTCCTGCAAAGTGATCCAGTCGTCGCACATTGTAAGAAGCAAGTTCAAGGCCAACGATGGCAGTCCGCCCAATGGAGATCAAATTGTTCTGATTTGGAATGTTGGTCGATCCAACATCGATACAAATGTGCTTTTTCGCACACTTCCCAGTGCAATTGAGCGCCACCGCACGGGGACGCCGGAGAGTAGATTCCTGCCTCGACACGGCATCGATGGGTCGTGAAACCCGAGTATTGCTCGGTCAACGGACCGCAGCGCTGGTCGTCGACGCGGTGTCGCAGAGGATCAATCACCGAGTACAATCCGCCAAGGCGGCATGAGAATCCCGCTGTGGGACTGGCCGCGAAGGCCGTATCAATTCACACTCATCGAAAGAACGCAACGGACAATCAGAGATGGCACTTTGTCGAATCACGGACGCAAATGGGCAACCACAATACGCTTTGTACGCCGACGCAAAGGTCTGTCCGCTTGGATCCTTGACCGACGAGGTGCCGGACGGCAATCAGCTTTTTGCGGCAGGCAGCGCATGGATCGATTCGTTAGGAACCGATGGGCAATGGCAGCCGGCGCCGGCGAAATTGCTACCACCAGTGGCATCGCCCGAGAAAGTGATCTGCATCGGTTTGAATTATCGCGATCATGCGATCGAGACAGGAGCCGACATTCCCACTGAACCGGTGGTCTTTAGCAAGTTTGTCAGCACAATTGTCGGTCACGGTGATCACATTCAATTGCCGACGGTATCTGACGAAGTCGACTATGAAGCCGAATTGGTGGTGGTGATTGGCAAGGCTGGAAAGAACGTATCGGCAGCGGACGCGATGGATCATGTTTACGGCTACACCTGTGGCCACGACGTTTCGGCACGCGATTGGCAGAAAGGTCGTCCCGGTGGTCAGTGGCTGCTCGGTAAAACCTTCGATACCTTTGCGCCCATCGGTCCCTGCATTGTGACCAAGGAAGAAATCGATGACCCGCATAAGCTGCGCGTGCGAATGCATCTGAACGGTGAAGTCGTTCAGGACAGCACGACGGCACAGTTGATTTTTGACATTCCAACATTGATCGCGCATTTGTCGAAAGTGACCACGCTGAAACCAGGTGATCTGATTTTTACAGGCACGCCGCCGGGTGTCGGTGCCGCGCGAACACCGCCATTGTTTCTGAAGCCGGGCGATTCTTGTAGCGTGCAAATCGACGGCATCGGTACGTTGACCAACCAGTGCGTCGCGGAATGATCGATGCAGTTATGACGCTTGATACGATTTCAATTCGCAACACCGACGAACAGACATGGCCAACGATCCACCGCCTCCAAATCCTTACCAAGCACCGTTGGAAACCAGCGAGTACATCGATCCCGCACCGAAGCCGGTTGTGACCGACCCAAAGAAGCGAAGCGCGATGCAGGAAGCGATCTATTTTGGCGGTGTTTGGATGGTGGTATTTGTGTTGGCGATGGGAATGCTATTTGTCGCTGCGATTATGGGTGGGTAGCGAATGCGAGGGGGCATCGAGTACGTGATGTTCCGGCTAACTTGCTTGGCATTGTGTAGACCGGTACCTGTCCTAACGCGACGTTGCCGACCGCAGTTCCTGACTGACGATCAACGCACACCAAGGATGGTAGTGCATCAGCCGGTCGCCCAGTTGCCCGAACGTTCGACAGCACGCTCCCATTGCGATTGAATTTTGCGACGCATGGCGGGCTTCATCGACGAACGAAATCGCTCGGCTTCTTGCCACTGTGTCGCAATCTGCTTTTGGTTCTTCCAAAAACCAACCGCCAGTCCTGCAAGGTACGCCGCACCCAGCGCCGTCGTCTCAGTGACTTCAGGACGAATAACGGTCGCCCCTAACAAATCGGCTTGGAATTGCATCAGCAGTTTGTTCAGCGAGGCACCACCGTCGACCCGTAGTTGCTTTAGTTTCAACCCTGAATCGGATTCCATCGCTTTGACGACGTCGGCTACCTGAAATGCGATCGACTCCAGTGCCGCTCGAGCGATCTGTGATCGGTTGGTCCCTCGCGTCAAGCCGATGAGGGTTCCACGCGCATGCGGATCCCAGTGCGGTGCTCCGAGACCGGCGAATGCCGGAACAAAAAAGACACCATCGCTGTCGGGCACCTGCGCCGCCAAAGGCTCGACATCACTCGATGACTCGATGATCCCCAACCCGTCACGTAACCACTGCACCACCGCGCCAGCGATGAAAATACTTCCTTCCAACGCGTACTCGGTCTTATCACCGATTTTCCATGCGATGGTTGTCAGCAACTTATTCTTCGACGTGATCGGTTCCGTGCCAGTATTCATCAGCAGAAAACAACCGGTTCCGTAGGTGTTCTTAACCATCCCCGGTTTTGTGCAGACCTGACCAAACAATGCAGCGTGCTGGTCTCCGGCAATGCCCGCGACGGGAATCGAATGTCCCAGCAGCGTCGTTTCACCATAAACCTCGCTGGATGATCGTACCTCCGGTAGCACACTTTCGGGGACATTGAGCTTTTTCAGAAGTGCCTTGTCCCACTTCTGAGTGTTGATGTTGAAAAGCATGGTGCGCGAGGCATTGGTGACATCGGTCGCATGGACTTGGCCCCCGGTGAGTCGCCAGAGCAGGAACGAGTCGATCGTGCCGAACGCCAAATCACCCGCTTCGGCCTTTTTGCGAGCGCCTTGTACATGATCCAAAATCCATTGAATTTTGGTGCCAGAAAAGTAGGCGTCCAACACGAGCCCGGTCTTTTTTTGAATGGACTTGTGTGCTTGCTGATCGCGTAGCTGGTCGCAGATTTCGGCCGTCCGACGATCCTGCCACACGATAGCGTTATGGATCGCTTGTCCCGTTTTGCGATCCCAGATGACAGTCGTTTCACGCTGATTGGTAATGCCGATTGCGGCAATGTTCTTTGCACTCGTCTTTGCTTTGCGCAAAACAGCTTTGGCGACCGCCAATTGTGTCGACCAGATGTCCTCGACATCATGTTCGACCCAGCCCGGCTTGGGAAAGTGCTGCGGGAACTCGCGTTGCGAAATCGCGACCACACTCCCTTTCGCGTCAAAAAGTATCGCTCGTGAACTAGTTGTACCTTGGTCGAGTGCCATCACGTATTGCATCAGAAAATCCTGCCTGAAATTCGACGAGTCGAAAGCTTACGGGAACGAAGTCACAAGTGCAGATTCTACCTAATATGCTCGTGCAGCCGCACCGTCGCTACAACCCGAGCTGTCATTCGATGGGCGAGTTGGTTTCTTGCAAAACGTGGAAGTAGCGAAACCATGAACTACGATAAAGTGATACGGTTGCTTTCAGCCGCCTCTCTGCTCATCCGACCGATAGTTCGTATGCGAATTCAGTTCCTAATCATTCTTGTTTTTGTCGTGGGTAGTCTATCGCCACGCTTTATGGCGAACGCTCACCGGCACGCGCGAACAAGTTCGTTGGCGATCATGCGACTCGATGACGGCGTGTACTACGGTGCAGCGCCGAAGAACGAAGAGGACTTCGTACGGCTTCGGCAGTTGGGGATCAAGCGTGTTATCGACACTCGCAGCTTGAAGATTTTGGCCAGCTCGATCGAACGTCGGCGGGCCGCAAGGTATGCAATGGTTTACCACCGGATACCGACGGGATTTTCACCGGTCAGCAACGATTCTGTCCCGCAGATTCTCGCGTGATTGTACCGGCCCGGTTGCGGCCCCGTTTACTTTCATTGCAATCTGGGAAGTGATCGGACAGGCTTGCTCGTTGCGATTTATCGTGTCGAGCGGATGGGCTGGGATCCGCAGAAGGCGCATGCCGCTTGGAAGGCACAGCAATTCAACACCAAACTCAAAGGCCTTGATCAATACTTTTGGCACCATGTGTGTCGCAGTCAGGGAGGTCATTGCGGTAGCTCAAAGCCAACCGCGATAGATTTCGACCAAAGATCGCTTGACAATTAGTCGGACGCGTTTGTGCCACGATGCTCCTGAACCGACCGGTAACAGCAACCTACCCCGCTTGATCGCTCTAGATTTCTGAAGCCGACTCTGGATCGAATTGCGTACTTGAATCGCGCCTTTGGGGTCGTTTGAAATAAGGCACAACTCGAGGTTCAAGTTATCGCTTCGCGCGTCAAAGTTGTAGCTGCCCAGCATCCAACATGAGTTGTCGGCAATCATGGTTTTGGCGTGAAGAATATCATCACCGCAATACTCACGCAGTTGAACTCCTTCGCGCAGCAGACCTCGCTTTTGATTCTGATAAGCGGCGTAGACGTTTAATTGGTCGGTAGAGTTCAACGAGTTGGTGAGGATGGTAACACGGACGTCTCGGGCTCTCGCCCGCGAGATTGCTTGGCGGACAGGCCGATCAAATGCCGGGTACGGAGATTCGATCAGGAGGTGGCAGCGGGCCCGATCGATCATGCCGACGATCCCTCGCTGGACTCGATCTTCCGACTTGTCGGATGTGCAGTCGTGCAGCAGGCAAATCTTGATTCCAGGTTCTGCCTTGCCGATCCAATCGCATTGCGAATCTAATTGCACGCCCGTTTGGCAAACGACCCGTTTGACAGCCAGACAGAGAAGACTTTGGAAATCACTGGGTGAAGCTGCATCCCGCCATGCTTCCTCCCAGGCGTCTCGTCCGCGTGGTCGAGAGTTGATGACGTCCATGCTGAACGAATCATGGTCTGGAGCCGGTTGAACATCCGGTGTGTTCCACAACCAATCAAAGTACGCCTGCGCTTTGTGTGCCACATCACCGGCGACAAACGCATCGCAATCCATAAAGCTACGTTTGTTGTCCATGTTGTAGTATTCGTTTTCTAGATTGCGGCTGCCGATGACGGCCATCGCACCGTCGGCCACGATCAACTTGCTGTGCAATCGTCGATTCAGCCATCGAACGTTACCTTGGTGGGGGGCATGGTAGACGCGTACGTCGACTCCGAATCCGCGCAAGTAATGCTCGAATTTGGATGGGACACGCGATTTGAGCCCATCGACAAGCATCCGTACCCGCACGCCTCGCATCGAGGCTCGCCGCAGCAACTCCATGATCGCAACAGGAACCTCGTCGGTATCGATCGCATAGTAGGCCAGGTCGATCGAGTGCTCGGCGCGTTGAATCAAGTCAACTCGGACTTGCAGTGCTTCGGTTTTGTCGCGAAGCACCGCAAGGCGACTTTCTTGGGCGACGCCGCTGATTGGTACAACGATCAGAATCGCGCAGGTAAAGACAAACGTGAACGAGTGTTGAAGAGGTCTCAAGGATGATCGACGTATTCGGGAGGCGGGAAAGCTTCGATCGCAGCGCTATGATTTGTGCCATTGCATCGGATAGATAGGCTCACCTCTGTACATCGACGATCCATCCAAGATGCGTGAGTCGGAGCGGTTGAGGTGGGGCACGTGGTGCGACCGTTCCTAACGGTTGCATTGCGCTGACCGTTGTCATTGGACCGTCGATTAGCTTGCCGTTTCTTGCTTGACGCGATCACCGCTAATTTGCTGCTGGCAGTCCGGACAGACCGTGTATCGCAGTTGTGGCACGGTCTGTTTTTCGAAAAGTCGCAATCGTAGCGATATGTGCTCGAGATCGAGCCAGCCAGTGGGTTCCAAAAGGGATCGCTTGCAACAGCTGCACATGGTCAGAATCGAATCGTCTGTTTGCCGTGCGGCGTCCAGCAATCTTAACTTTCGTTGTCGCTGGGCACGCACAAGCGTGCTCGCGTACAACAGTGCATCGTCTCCCTGCAGTTTAATTTGGACCTGCATGTGACGTTGCAGTGACGGCGAATCGCAGCGAAACGGAACCGTAACGCTCTGTCCCGTGCTGCGGACATACCGATGGATCTCGCGATACAAAGCCTGCGTCGGCTTTCCCGCGATAAAATCCCAAATCTCGCGACCAATCACCGATTCGCGATTGAGGTCCGAGGCACTGTTCTCCGCTGCGAACGCAAGCCACCAGTCATTCAACGAAATCACGACATCGGATCGGTCCAATTGGTACTCATAGACGTGATTGACTTGTGAAACCATGGCTGTTTCCCATCCGATTCTCGCCGTTCGCTGAAGTCATGAACGACAGTAGCGACACGAACACTGTGATTGATCATAACACGACGGCAAACCTGTAGCCAACGAAAAGGATGTCGATGATTGCCGTGACACCCAACGGCGTCGCGGCGATACCACCAAGCCTTGCGATAGAATCTCAAGTTGCCCTGTCCGTCGCCGGCAACCCGATGCGACCGGTCGGCAGTCGATTAGAGGTGCCAGTGCACAATGAAGTTCAGCGAATTAAAGATCTGGCCATTGTTGCTGGCCACGGCGTTGCCGCTGATCTGTTGGTTGACGTACTCCAGGTACAAGTCAACGTTCTTGGTTGCCGCGACGGTAACGCCGGTCACCAACAGATTTTGGATCCCGTGCGGATTCGCGTCCAGTGTCGCCGAGTAGTTGCCGCGATACGTGACGCTGCCCTTTGTGTACTGGACGCCTGCTAATAAGTTGCTCACGCGGTTGCTGGGGCCGCCGGATATCCAACGAACGGGATTGCGTCGCCCAAAATACTGTTGTCCCTCGACTAACAAACGCCACGGCCCTTTGTAGTAATTGACATCGACCGCATAGGCCGACACGACTTCGTCACTCAAGCCAATTTGCCGACTTTCGATCTGGCCCACTTGGGCCGACAATCCAACGTGCAATGACGAATTGTCAGATAATGTCCAGCGTGGAACCAATCGCAAGACGCCCGTATTTCGTTCCGTGTAGCCGAAGACGCTTTCGGGGTCGGCACCCGCGAACGAACCGTTCACGCGGTCTTCGTGGAAGAAGAACTGTAGGTAGCTATCGACCGACAATGCACCATCGATCTTGGTTGTTTTTTCCCACGACATGCCATAGTCCGGGTCCAGTTTGAACCCATCAAAGTACGCCGCATTACCCCACCAGACCCCGTCCCAGTCCATCCCAAAGCGTTTCCAGACCTGGCCCGCTTTGAGTGTGCCGTGATTCTCGGTCGTCAGCGAAGCGTAGGCTTCGTAGGTCCAGACCTGGCCGGGGAGGAAGGATCGAAAGAGGTCTTGTTCGCGTAAACGTAGTTCGACATGCCCGCCGATTCGATTTCCCCCGTCGAGTTGGAATTGTGGGTCGGCTGTTACGTACCAGAAATACGTGTCGCGGAGACCGGGGATCCCATAGCCATCATTGTCACCGCGAAGGTCTTCGGTGAACCAGTGATAGGCACCGCCGCCGAACGGGATTTTCCAACGATCCGACTGGATCGTTAACGCTTCGGCCACATCACCTAAGCAGTCGCAGTCGAAATAGGGCTGGCGTACAAGCGGTGTTCCCGAAAGGTCGGTATCTGAAATACAGGCGTCCCGGTCGCATGGCGTCGCGGCGCAAATGGACAGCGATTCCAGCGTGTGGGCCAGTATGATCGTGGTCAAGATAAGAAAACGCAGGCAGCTCATCCCTGTTGCTCCTGGCAATAAGTAGATCCCGGCGTCCGCGGCAGCGCCTGCTGAGGGTGTTCGATTCATTCCGGAATGATCAGATCCGGGTTGATTCAATTGGGGTCGATCAAAACCGTTGTGAACGTTCGTCGCTTTCGGTTTCGTCGGTCAAATGACCAATCGGCTAGCGGAAAAGGGGCCCTTGCATGGCAATGGCGGGGTGATCGTCGCAATGATCTCCGGTCGTAGGGAAAGCAACGGTTGTTGGGTCCACCCTCTTGGTGGGAACTCGCTAATTTGCAATCCGGGCAAATATTGGGCTTCGTAAGTTGGTGGGGCGACGGAGCAGTAGCTATTATCGATTCATTCGCTTTCCGTCCGACTTCCTGAGAGTAGACCTACCGTGGATCCTGCCCCAAATCGATGGCATCGCCTCCGCGCCACGGCGACCGTGTTCGCCTTCGTGCTGCTGGGCATCGACGGTACCATCGCTCAGGACCCAGATCAGAATCCAGTTCAGGACTCACGTCCAAAATCGCCCGGGCAGTCGTTGCGCCCGGCGACATCACGCGGCGCGGTCGCCTCGCGTCCCAAGTCGGCCGAGCGAATCGAGCCGGTGCGACTTTACGTGGATGACGCGAATTCTCGGTTTGTTGATCAATTGGTGCCCGGTTCGCACGTCAAAGTGTTTATTCCCAGTCTGCCCTACATCTATACGTCACACGCGATCAACGGTGCCATGATTCGGCCGAGTGATAACGCGCAAGGCTGGGAGTACGACATGGCAGTGTCGCACGAGCAGATCGATGACACGACGTACGAGTTCAAGTTGCGCCAAGGCGTCCAGTTTCAAGATGGCACACCGTTTGACGCGGATGCCGTCGTAATGAACATGGAAGCGTTTAAAAAAGAGCCGTACATCTACAGCAAGATCGACAAGGTGTTCGATCGTTGCGAGAAAATCGACGATTACACGGTCCGATTTTTTCTGACGGAAAAGTACGGATGCTTTATGAACGATGTGATTTGGTTGCAGTTCTATACCAAGGATTATCTGGACATCAATGGTTGGAATGGCAAGCCGACCTGCCCCAATTTGTCAGCGCCCGGGCCGTATGGATTGGGTCCTTACATTTTGACCGAAGGCTATATCGAAGGCGATCGTCAGACGCCCAAAGCGGTGTTAAAAGCGAATCCCAACTACTGGGACAAGTCCTATCCCCGCGTGGAAACGATCACCGTGTTCACGGAACTCGACAGTACGGTGGCGAAAAATCAAGTCTTGGAAACCGAGGGTGAACTGGATATCGCTTTCATTCCTCCTCAATACAAAGTCGACACCATTCTGTCGCCATACGCAAAAGTCATCACGTCCCCGTCGACCAACAACATCGCGATCCACCTGAATCTGATCAATGGAAATCCCAAGCTATTGAAGGTTGATGTCCGTCGCGCGCTCAATCAAGCAATCCAACAACGCAACCTTTGGCACTTTGTATTCGATCGCGAAGCCGATATGTCGCCAACCCAAGCTTCACCGCACTTTCCAGGGATGAAGAAGGTTAACAAGTTGATCAAACCGTACTCCGATGTGGAGGATCCGTTCGATCCGGCCCAACGAGAGAGGTTGCGTGCGACGCTCGATGGATTACGGCTCAAGGTGTTGACCCAAAATCGGTTCATGGCCATGTGGCGTGGGATCGAGACGCATTTGAAACATGTGGGTGTCACGTTAGAAATCGTCGAAGTTCCCAGCGAGAAAGAAATATTCACGCCCCTGTTGTCGACGCATGAGGCGGAGAATGTCGAAGACTGGGATTTGCTGGTTTGGGGCAACGACGATTGGTTCTTTAATCATCCATTTACGGTGTTCCTGGTCTACCGGACACACAACATTTGGAGCACGATCTTCCAAGATCAAGTCCTGGATGACTACATCGACGAGATGTTTCGGGCCAGCGTCGATGATCCGGAATTCGACGACATCGTCTATCGCATCGTTCAGCATGTCTACGATCAAGCGTACATGATGTTTGTGCCAACGCCGTACAATGTATTTGCCGTGAACAAGGAAGTCGGTTTTCAGCCGTACCGTATGGCATGTTTTCCACTTTGGAAGATTCAGATCACCGATCAACATTGGTCAGTTCGTGAAGGACCCTACCCGGAAGAACGAAAACGACCGTTGCGCATGAAGCGCATCGAGTTTGCAGAGGGTGATAGCCAATGAAAAATCGCGGCTTACTAGTCAAGTTGTTGTTGCTGGTCGGAATGTCGGTCGCCGTCTGTTGCGCGGTCGGTCTGTTCGGGATCCAGAGTAACAACAAGATCTTTGAATCGGTTGGCAAGGTCAGCGAAACGGCGGATCAGTTCCAGCGGGGCGCGCAACGGATTACCGACCCATTGACTAAATTGCGTCAGTTGACCTTGACCATGGTGATGGCTCCTAATATTGAGCTTCAAAAAGACATTAGCGTTCAGCAAAGAATGGTCACGGCGGAGTTGGATGAAACATTCGAGAGTTGGGACCTCGCCGATTCCAGTCCAGCCGAGCGTGATGCGTTTGAGCAATTGCGGGGTAGCTGGCGGGACTACCGCGAGATCAAAGACGCCACCGTCGACAAAGTGCTGCAGGGTTACCGAGAGGAAGCCTTTATCAATGCGATCCAGTCAGAAAGCCAGCAGTTTCAGGTCGTCAACGATCGACTTCGGTCATGGCAGACGGCCATGATCGATAACGCCGATGCGGTCCGCGAGGACGCCAAGAACATCTCCGCGAATGCTTCGTGGGTATTTAGTATGGCGATCGTGATGGCGACCCTGCTGATCGGTGGATTTGGGATTATCACCATTCGCATGATCATTGGTCCGATCGAAACGCTCAAGAATACGGCTGCCAGGATTGCAAGTCGCACTTCGGTGGCAACGCTGGGCGAAGCATTGGATGAGCGGATCGATGTTTTCAGCGAAGATGAATTGGGCACCCTGGCGCAGTCGTTCAATCAAATGGTCGAAAATCTCCGCAATGCCATGGAGCATCTCGATGTCGCAGAGAAACGCACGCAAGCGATTTTGAATTCTACAGCGGACGGGATTTTGACGATTGATGATAAGGGAAAAATTCGGTCGCTCAATGCATCGGCCCAACGCTTATTGAAATACCCTGCATCCGAGATTAACGGGCAAAACATCACCAGCATTATTCCCCATTTCAAGCAGAACGGCCGTCGTGCGAAAGAATCATTGCGGGCGGGTGAATCTCGCCGCGTTGGTGGCCAAAGCGATGCTTTTGGAGTGGACAAACAAGGTCGGCATGTGCCGATTGAGCTTCGTGTCACCGAAATGGAGTTTTCTGGTGAGCGACTGTACATCGCGACCTTGCAGGATATCGCTCAGCGTCAGCAAGACGAACAGGAACGAAATAAATTCCTCTCGGTGATTCGCGAAACCGTAAACCACTTGTCGATCGCAAGCGGACAGATCTCTGCCACCATGAAACAACAATCAGTCGGATCAGAGAAACAAGTTTCCGCCGTTACCGACACAATCCATTCGGTCGATGAAGCCTCACGCGCGACACATGAGTCGATGAAGTTGGCCAACGAAGTCGCTGAGTCGGCACGCCGGGCCGATGATGTTGGAAAATCC
The DNA here is from genome assembly GCA_013002105.1 of Pirellulaceae bacterium. The sequence continues at coordinate 18,683 of JABDKS010000854.1, forward strand.
GGCCGTCGCGCGATCGAAGAAACACGGGTTTCGATGACAACCGTGCGGGCTCGTGTCGAATCGACCGCGGAGAGCATTCTATTACTGGCCGAACGGGCTCAAGCGATCGGCGAAATCATCGCCACGGTCAACGAGATCGCTGATCAGTCGAATTTATTGGCGCTGAACGCCGCAATCGAAGCCTCACGTGCCGGCGAAGCGGGGAAAGGATTTGCGGTCGTCGCGGCGGAATTTAAATCGCTTGCCCAACAAGCACAAAAGTCGACCGCCGAGGTGCGTGTGATCCTGAATGAAATACAGCAGGCCACCAATGCCGCCGTTTTGGCCACCGAGCAAGGGACCGAGTCCGTGGGCGATGCCAACGAGGTGGTCGTCAAGGCCGAACAGACGATCGAAGAGTTGGGCAGCATGGTCAGCGAAGCGGCGCAAGCCGCCGCCCGTATCGTTGCCGCGTCGAATCAACAAGTGACCAGCATGAGTCAAATTACCGACGCCATGAGCGAAATTGATCGAACGGCCAAACAGACGCTTGTGGCAACAAGACAAACCACCAGTGCGGCCGAAGACTTGAATGATTTGGGCAGTCGGCTGAATGACTTGATGGCCGACGAAGCGCCCCACGAAACGTGATGCTTTGCTTGGAGTGGGTGTTTGGTGTTGCCTGTTAGTCGACCGGTTTCACCGGCGAAACGAAGTCCGACGGCTTCAACGCCAATACCGAGCACTCGATCGTGTTGAGAATCTGCTCTGCCGTGTTGCCCATCACGATTCCCGAGAGACCGGATCGAGCGATCGTGCCCATGACGACCAAATCGACATCGTTGCGACCGATGAAGTCGGTGATCGATTGAGGTGCCTCGCCATAGAGCAGATGAATATTGCTGTCGCTGACGTCACTGCCATGCGGTTTCAGAAAGTTACTCAACAGCATTGAAACCTGCTCCCGGTTCGCAGTTTCGATTTCAGCAAACGCTTCCGGAGCCATTCGGTGGCGAAGCATTTGCGAATTCCAAATCGACCACGCATGGATGATCGAAAAGAACCCGCCGTGATAGTGGCTCATGTTCTTGGCCAATTCGAAAACGGTATTATTGAGTTCCACGTCCCGCGGGTCCTCCGTCGACGTATCGACGCATCCGACGACATGCTGAAATTTGGCTCTCGTGGGTGAAATCAGCAACAATGCGCAGGGG
>JABDKS010000898.1 GCA_013002105.1 Pirellulaceae bacterium
TGCCGTGAACGACGGTTGCTGATTGCGGAAAACCGGTGGGTCGTCGCCACCGTCATCGCCGACGTCAATGATGTCGTTCGCAGCCAGCAATCGCCGAGATTCCAGGGATTCCAAGCGAGGCCGGCGCCGAGCGTCAGGCCGTCGCAATCTCGATCGATGATTGAGTTTGTTACTCCGCGGATGGCGTGTGGTGGAGATCACGTCGGGAACTCCTTAGAAACGGGGTCTTTGCTGGCTTTTACGGTGAATGCTAGACCTGTCCGACCGGGTTGTCTGTTGGGCATTTGCCCAATGGCATTGCGTACACGTAACCGATCGCTTTCGAATCGCAAAAACTCGATGTCCCAACCGATCGGTCAGCACAACAGCTTGGTTACCGGAATTGGGTACAGCGATTGGTCTGCCGCGGTTGCGGTGTTCTTGTCATCGCAAATTGGGTTGCGCAGGAGAACGACTTTGTGAAAACCAGCACACGTTGATGCGAGCGCGGAAACTGGTTTTTGATCTAGACACCTAGTTTTTGGTTGTGGCTGAACTCGATCACAACACGATGCGAAACATTCGCTAGTCACCATCAGGTCGCCCAGAGAGAATCATTTCCATCTTCGGGAATGCTTGCGTATATTCTCTGCCTGCTCAAGCGATCACTCACAAAAAACTATCCATGTCACTTCGCTGCCAAATCGTCATCCCTGCCAGACTTGCTTCGACGCGGTTGCCTGAAAAACTTTTGCGACGAGCCGGCGGCAAATCGGTGTTGCAGCATACCTACGAAGCCGCATCACGCTCGTCACTTGCCGATGACGTGATTGTTGCGGTGGACGATGCACGCTTGGCCGACGAAGTCGATGCGTTTCAGGGTCGATGGATGATGACCAGCGTCGATTGCCCCAGTGGCACCGACCGAATTGCCGAAGTCGCACAAGCGATGCCGGACGTCGATTTGTTTGTGAACGTCCAAGGCGACGAACCGGAAATCGCCGCCGACGCAATCGATCTCGTTGCTCAAGCACTGATCGATGACCCCGTCGCGCAGATGTCAACGGTCGGCACACCGATTCGTGATCGCGACACCTTGGAAGACCCGTCGTGCGTCAAAATCGTGATGGGCGGAAACAGCCCGGGGAACCAATTCCCGCAAGCACTCCGGGAAGCCCAGTCGACGGGGGCAGGGCAGAGCGCAGGGTCAGGGCAGGGCGTCGGCACAGAGAAAGCCGTAGGCACAGAGAAAGCCGTAAGCACAGAGCAGGCCGCAGGCCCAGGGCAGGGCAGGGCGGCCAATTTTCAGCGGGCGATCTACTTCAGCCGATCCGTCGTGCCGCATCCGCGTGATGGCATCACCGACGAATTACTTGCGCTCGAACCGCCGGTTTTTTGGCACCACTTGGGACTTTATGCTTACCGACGTGAATTTCTGAAATGGTTTGCTTCGCATCCGCCCAGTTTGCTCGAGCAAACCGAACGGTTGGAACAGCTTCGCGCGATTCAAGCCGGTCAGGTGATCGCGGTTGCCCGTGTCGAATCGGCCACTCCGGGGATCGATACGCAAGCCGACTTGGACGCGTTCATCGAGCGACTGTCGGCTTAACGAACGAAAAATTGCCGATGCATCGCCACAATCGAGTCAAATCCCCGCCGAATGGTTGATGCGACTTTCGCATTTTTGATTGCGCGGTATGATTCGACTCCATGACCAAACATATCTTTGTGACCGGCGGCGTCGTCAGCTCGCTCGGTAAAGGCCTGACGGCCGCCTCTCTGGGAATGCTGCTCGAACAACGCGGATTGCGTGTTCGGATGCAAAAGCTGGACCCCTACATCAACGTCGATCCCGGCACGATGAGCCCCTATCAGCACGGCGAAGTTTACGTGTTGGATGATGGCTCGGAGACCGACCTGGACCTGGGACACTACGAACGGTTCACGTCCGGCAAACTGACACGTGATTGCAATTACACGACCGGGCAAATTTACCTGTCCGTGATCGAAAAAGAACGCCAAGGCCAGTTCCTGGGCAAAACCGTCCAAGTCATTCCCCACATCACCAACGAAATTAAATCGGTGATCAAGCGAATGGGTGGTGATGACGTCGACGTCGTCATCACCGAAATCGGCGGTACCGTCGGCGACATCGAAAGCCTGCCGTTCCTCGAAGCCATTCGGCAGTACGCTCAAGACGTCGGCCGTGAAAATGTCTTGTACATGCACTTGACGTTGGTCCCGTACCTGAAAGCCGCTGACGAATTAAAAACCAAACCGACACAACATTCGGTTGGCCAGATGCGCGAGATCGGGATTCAGCCCGACATCCTGGTGTGTCGCTGCGAACACTCGATCACACGCGAGGAACGCGAAAAAATCGCACTGTTCTGCAACGTCCCGGTCGAAGCGGTGATTGAAGAAAAGGACAAGGATTTTTCGATTTACGAAGTTCCGATTTCGCTGGTCGATAACAAACTGGATGAACTGGTCGTGCAAAAGCTCGGCTTGACATCGGCCAAAGCGCTGGACATTTCACCGTGGGCCGATTTGCTGCACCGACTCCGCTACCCGCGACACGAAGTCTCCATCGCAGTGGTCGGTAAATACGCCGAACACAAAGATGCCTACAAATCGATCTACGAATCGATCGACCACGCCGGAATGCATCATCAAGCACAAATCCGAATCGGACGCGTCCAAAGTGCCGACATCGAACGCGAGGGTGCCGAACGATTGCTCAGCGGTTACCACGGCGTGCTGGTCCCCGGCGGATTTGGTGAACGAGGCATCGAAGGCAAAGTGCAGGCGATTCGATTCGCTCGCGAGCGAGGCATTCCGTTCTTTGGCATTTGCCTGGGGATGCAGTGTGCCGTGATCGAATACGGTCGCAACGTCATGAATTTGGACGGAGCACACTCGAGTGAATTTGACAAAGACACTCAGCACCCCGTGATCTGTTTGCTTGATGAACAACAAAATGTCACACAGATGGGTGGCACCATGCGACTGGGCAGTCAGCCGACCAAACTCGATCGCCACAGCGCCGCCGGCAAAGCCTACGGTGCTGACGAAGTTGACGAACGACATCGGCATCGATACGAATTCAATAATCAATACCGCCAACAATACGAAGCCAATGGAATGCGATTCGCCGGCACGAGTCCGAATGGCGGGCTGGTCGAGATCGTAGAATTGCCCGAGCATCCGTGGTTTGTCGCGGTCCAGTTCCACCCCGAATTCAAGAGCAAGCCGTTGCGAGCCCATCCTTTGTTTGCAGCTTTTGTCGAAGCCGCGATTGCCCGTCGCAATGAGCGGGTCGAAACCGAACCGGCACCCGCAAAATCACCCCGATAACCATTTAGACACGATCCCCCTTTCGATCCCACCATGACTGATCCGAAAAAACCCGACGACATCGACGAGAACAGCGACAACGAAGAAAAATTGGTGGTCGACACCGACTGGAAAGAACAGGTCGCCAAGGAAAAGGAAGCGGCCGCTCGCGCCGCACAAGAATCCAGCAGCGATGAGAAAAATACGGACGACTCCGAGTCCACCGACGATGATTTTGTTCCCATGGATTCGTCATCGGCGGCAAGCGATTCGTCGGTGAGTGCCAACGACGATCCTGATTCATCGAGCGAGGGTGCACCCCCGCCCGCGTCGCTTGAGTTCTTAGTCGGGATGCTGTTCACCCAAGCGATGGCTGCGCTGGGACAGATGCCCAATCCGGTCAGTGGTAAACCGGAAATCAACAAGCCGTTTGCCAAGCACTACATCGACACGTTGGAAATGCTGGGCGAAAAAACCAAAGGCAACACCACCGACGACGAATCGAAAATGCTGGGCGAAGCCCTACACGCATTGCGCATGACCTACGTCAGCGTCAAAGGGTAATCAACGTAACAAATGCCAATACTCGATTCGTTTATACGAGTTTGGCTGACAGCCTTCTCCTCACGCGAAATAACTCTTCTTGCCCGTACGAATCCAAATTGATTCGTCAGTCGGCGCTCCAAATCGAATACAGTGCAATGTGATCTGCCTTTGGCAAAACACCTTCTCTTGTTCGATCTGGAACAGACATGTTGATTCGAGTCTTGATGGGCATGCTTGCATGCGCGCAAATGTTCGTCGTTGTTTGCTGTTCAGTTGCAGGGGACACGCCGACGGTCATTCGTCATCAGGCGGATTCAATCAAAGCTCAACACAGCCATAGCGTCAGCGCAGTGCTTCGAGAGCCGAACTTGCAGGCCGATCAGGTGATCACGCTGGGCAAATCGCTTCGGGCCGGCCGACTGCAACCCAATCACTTCGAATTAGCCGCCATCAAGACGGCCCTTTCGCGACCACTGAAACAGAGCAACGCCGCCGCCGATTCGCTTCGAATCCTAGCACTGCTGCAACTTGCTGATGAACTGAGCATGGATGTTGGTTCAGTCTTGGTCGATCGATACTTGGAACTGGCCCAGGTCAAAGTATCCAACACGACGACGGATCGTGCGAAACATGTTGCCTTTGAAAAAATCATCCACAGCCACACGATCTCGCCGGTACACCAACTGCAATTGGTCGACTACTTTGTCAAACGAACGAAATCATCATCCGGCTCCTTGATCGACGTGTCTGCCACTTGCGGCGTCGTCGTCCACTTGAATCAGTTGCCGGCGGAAAAGAAAATTCAGTTTGCCGATGCGCTGCGTCCGTTACTGGATCAAGAAACCATCGGCAACGGTTCGTCCCTCTCTGTACACGATAAGTGCGGGTTGGCGCGGACCGTGCAGGAACTCCATCCGCAGGACGAGAGGGCTGTCGATTTTCTGATTCAGCAGGCTCAGGATGGAGTCATGACCGCGGTGATCATGCTGGGCAGCAAACACTCGAAAAAAGCGTTGCCAACTTTGTACGCCGGATTAGATCGGACGGATCGAGAAACCAGCATCATGACGTATTGTATTTCCTTGAAGAACATTGCAGGGCACGACCTGGACGTCGATAAACGCATCGAGAAGGCACTTGAGAAGGTCAGCGCGGACGCTCGAAATTGGTTCGAGAACAGGGACCAACAAAACGCGACCGAATCGACCCACTGATCTCCGGCGATCACGCTAAGCACGCGTGGCCGACGCACCGGACATCACAAAACGGACCGGATCCGATGCCGAAGACCCATCGGCATGGAGCGAGAGAATCACACCGGGCGTCCGACATCACCAGGCGATTCACTTTTGCATGGCAGCTGCGGCGGCGGTCATCGCTCGGGCCGGGGAGATCGCAATTCTCGACTCGCTTGGTTTCCACAAAGCCAAAGATCACGCAGTGTTAGACGTTTTCTTGACAGTGTTGCTGCTAACCGCCGATGCCGATTGAGTCAGTGCGATGTTGGGACTCGCCGCTGGCGGCGGCGCAAACGGGGCCAAAACCGAACCCTTGGAAGTGCATGGAGCGCTGATGCTCAACTGTCAAACCGAACCGTTCACCAGCGAGCGTAGAAGCGAGTGAAGCTCAGCGACGCGTAATCGCACCGGCGTGCCAAGAGCCATATCGATACCAATCGTCAAACCAACGCTTTTTGATACTCGGCCACCGCGTCGATGATGGCATCGAGATCTTTGGTGGGTGCGTAACCGATCGCTTCGCGAATTCGCGTCAAGTCGGGCACACGTCGCCGGATGTCTTCAAAGGAATCGTCGTACGCGTCGGCGTAACTTTGGAATTCGATTTTGGTATCGGGGTTCACTCTCGCGGCAACACGCTGCGCCAATTCCAAAATCGACACCGGGACGTCGCTGCCGATGTTGTAGACACGACCGGCCGCATCGGGCGTGTCAACCAAGGTGGTGACCGCATTGATCACATCGTCGACATGCGCGAAACAGCGCACTTGTTGACCATCGTCGTGAACAGTGATCGGACCGCCACGTAGCGCGGCGTCCACGAATCGCGGTAGCACCATTCCGTAGGCACCGGTTTGACGTGGACCCACCACATTAAAAAACCGACCAACCACGGCGGGAAGCTTTTTCTCTTTATAGAAAGCTAAGGCAAGAAATTCGTCGACCGCTTTGGATACGCCATAACTCCAGCGCGGTTTGGTGGTCGCACCGAACACCAAGTCATCTTCTTCGGTCCAAGTTTCTTTCGGATTCTTGCCATACACTTCGCTCGTGCTGGCAATGAACGTCGGAACCAGTTTGCCCTTTTCGGCGCGTTCGCCCAATCGATTCAAAATCAATTGCGTCGGGTAGATGTTACGCTCGATCGTCTGGATCGGTTGCTTGGCGATCAATGCCACACCCACTGCGGCGGCCAGGTGATAAACGCGGTCAGCGCGGTCAACCACTTCGGCGACCAAGTCTTCGTCTTCGACCGTTCCTTGAACGTACTCCAGATTTTCGTGTTCCATCACGTGTTCCAAATTATTCTTGCGACCGGTCGACAAATCGTCGACGACAAGCACATGGTGCCCCTGCTGCAGCAGTCGCTCGGTCAGGTGGGATCCGATAAATCCGGCGCCGCCGGTGATGAGGCACGTTTCAGAGGGCACGATCAAATACACATCAAAGAGGAATGAATCGAGTTTGTTTGCTACAGGGTACCGAAGTTCATGGGT
>JABDKS010000990.1 GCA_013002105.1 Pirellulaceae bacterium
CTTTAGCGAGTGTGACGGGGAGGGCGATCAACGTCTTCTGTTCGCCCTCCCCGTTGGCTCGCTTAGGCTCACCACCGACCCTCCCGCGACAGCGTGTTTTCCAATGGAAAGTCATACGCGCGGGAGGCTAAAGTGTTGATTGCAAAAGCAGACATGTGGATAAAGACAAGGTCTATCACCGACCCTGGCGTGGGTTGGGCATCGATAGATTGTAGCCACGAAATTCGAATCGGTGTTGAAACCGTCGACGCAAGTGGTAGCGGCAGAATGCCCATTACTGAACGAGACGAGGTAGCACGCCTAGCCACTGCACAATTACCGCCAAGCCATCACCACGCTAGGACGCGTCGTGTGTAACGTCGAGAACGATTTTTCCACGATCGACGCCCTTCTCGATTCGTTGATGAGCAAGATGAGCATTTCGCAGCGGGAAGACACTGTCCAGCGTGACTACCATTTCTCCGGCTTCGCAAAATGAAACGAGCTGTCGCAAATCATCTGCCTTTGGTTTGGCCAGCATGATGGTTCCCCGTTTGGGCAACAATCGTGTTGCCACGCTCATAATTACTCCGCTGAACGACGGCTCAGTGGACACATAGCGTCCGCCATTGGAGAGAACTTTATTCGCGTCAAAGTAGCCACTCTTTCCAGCGGCATCAAAGACGATGTCCCATCGCTGATCGGTTTTCGCAAAATCCGTCTTTGTATAATCGATGAAATGATCCGCACCCAGCGATCGCACAAAATCTTCGTTACGAGCACTAGCAACACCCGTCACTTCTGCACCGATTGCCTTGGCGATTTGTACCGCGAACATTCCAACACCGCCACTGGCGCCGTTGACCAACACCTGATCGCCCTCTTGAATTTTGCCGTGGTCGCGCAGCGACTGCAGTGAGGTTGACCCTGCTAGTGGTATCGCCGCCGCATGCTGGAACGACATTTCGTCTGGTATCGCTGCAACGCTCGTCAGATCGCATGCTGCGTACTGCGCGTAGCCCCCTCCGAATTTGTTTTTCAGGAAACCAAGCACCCGATTTCCCGCTTGGAACTCGCTCGTCGCGGGCGCGGAAACGATCACGCCGGCCACGTCATAGCCGGGTACACGGGGGAAGCCTCCCATTAACAACCAACTGGCCTCTCCACGGCGCAGACGGTAGTCGATCGGATTGACGCTGGCAGCATGCACTTGGATCAAGACTTCACCACGCCCGGCCCTCGGCATCGCAGTCTTGCGGTATTGCAGCACACTCGCGTCACCGTAATCTTCATAGACAACCGCCGACATCTCGGTGGGGGGAATGACGGTCGAATCCGTGTTACCGATCGGCCTCGTCGACTCCATGTGCTGTACCTTGCAAGTCTGGTTAAAAGCGCCAAGCATCGAAAATGAGCTTAGCCAAACCGCAGTCATACGGGACTACCGAAAGTTAGGCATCGGTCGCAGAGCTGATGTTTGCCGCTTTCGGATCGGTATGTTCATCTGGCTGCCGCGACTCCCAACGCACCAAGTCGTCAAACTTCTTCTGCAGTTTCTCGGTCAAGCTGGAGAGTGCACCACCACGATGCATCGCCGGTTCGCGACAGCTATCTTTTACGCGTGCTTCGATGTCGGCCTGCAAGGAAGCGTCACCTTTTCGTGCATAACCAGACATCAACAATGATTTAAGCAACTGCTCAGTCGTCTCCGACAACTCAATTTCCGAGTCAGCGTTCGCGTCGAGTGCATTACAACACAGTTCAGCCAGCTTTTGTAGTTGTTCGTCGATCTGGGGATTCGTATTGTTCATCAGTTTCCTTTCAGGTCAGTTTCAATGTCAGCGAATGAAGGATTGCCGACGTGTTGGTTGCCAACCGCAATGATCCTCTTCTCGTGCCCACACATGATGAAAACTTCAGCGCACCGAAGTACATCCGAGCGATTGTCGACTCTTTGTAATGCAAAGCGAGTGCCATGGGCACGGATTGTGACCACACGGGGAAACAAGACCCTCGAAAGGGCATTCCTGGTCGCAAATCGACCAGTTCGAACGCAAAGCGTCTTGGTCGCTAAAGCGCCATTGAACTTGCTTCGTGATTCGGCTGACTCTCTGTTAGGGCAACGCGGGCCGATCATTCATCTAGCCTTGTGACAAAGTACGGGGTCGTGGCGACGTATCAGCGACAGGAAATGACACGCGGGTACATACGTGATCATCGCGCCCGTGGCATAGAGATTGCACCGATTGATTTCATCAAATCGTGTCACGGCCGTTCGCATGATTTGCGTCCTTTTCCCCACCCGCAAGCCTGTACGCGGCGCGATCGACTGTTTCGTTCGTCCACCGATGAACGGATTTATCGACAAGGATCCGACATTGGACGACCCGATTGTGTGGGTGCCACAAAGATTCATCATCCAACGTCAATCATGTACGATCAACTGTACCAAGTCGGACTCGTCGCCATTGCTGGAGCGTTGGGTGCCATTGTGGGAGTCGAACGCGAATTTGCGGACAAACCCGCTGGTTTGCGAACTCATATGTTCGTCTGTGCGGCATCTGCACTACTGATGTTACTTGGCGACGGTGTGGTGGATCAGTTTCAACAAGAAGACCGAAATAGCATCAGTGCCGATCCGATTCGGATCATTCAGGCCATCGTGGTTGGTATTAGCTTCTTGGGTGCCGGCACGATCATCCACCATCACGACAATCGTGTGGAGGGTCTCACGACGGCAGCTTCCATCCTACTAACCGCGGGAATCGGGATATCAGTGGCTGTTGACAAGTATGTCCTGGCGACGGGGATTGCCCTCATGGCGTTGACGATACTGTTGCTGGTAGGCGTCATCGAACGGCAAATCCAACGCTACCTACAGCGTCGCAAGAATGACGAGGAAGAAGTTCCGACGCGGACAAATCAGGCTCGCGATTCCAATACCCAAGAGCAGCAAAACCACCGCGATGTTGCCGCCATTTGAATTTGTCGCGAGATTGGCTGTGTGTTGTGTCTGCTGATGCACGAATGGCGATTGCTGATCGATGGGCACTCCGATCGCGAAATCAAAATGTGGCCTGAGGCATCGCAAATGAGAACCTTCGGTTTCGACAGGAGAAATCTTCAATAGGCAAGCTTCGGTCGCGACCAACCCAAGTGAGCATTGATATACTCGGAACTCTTTAGGTTATCGCGACTGAAAGGTGAAGGGACCAAATGGGAAGTCGAGCTGGGTTTATTGTCAAGCGAAACGGCGTCGCCAAGGCGTATGGGTCACGCCATGCAGGGTCCAGCACCGTGGAGTATTTGTTGCGCGGACCCGATGTTGCAACGAAAAAGTTTCGATCAATCGATGAGATGGCCGAGTTGGACGACGTCCTGGGCGGCGAAGGCGGCGCAGCGATCATCGACTGGGACGAGCGTGTCGTGATTTGGATGATGAGCAACTGTCGTTTGCCTGTTCACCAACGTCTGTGCAACGCCATGATCGGCCAGGCGTTCGAGGGATGGACGGTGCGGATGGCGCACGATCTGTACGAGATCAGCGAACAAGCAGGCATCGATACCAGCAAATACGTTTCCCAAGACGACGGCGATTGGCAAAAGTGGGAACAGGAGGTCCGAGCAAGCGATCTCTCACAAGAGGAAATGGAACAAGTAATACGAGACGCCCACGAGGATCGCCGCACGACAGAGAAGGATGCCTGGGAACCGGCTGACGTGCCAGAGAAGATCGAGTCGTTTGAACAGATCGATAACGAAGGTGCTTGGATAATGGTGCGTCGATCCGACGGAACGGTCAAAGACTACTACGGTTTTTCACCATTGCAAAACTATTTGCTGCGTGGGAAAGCGTTCGCAGAATCACTCGCGGAATTGCCATCGATCGATCGAATACCTCACGAATTGGTCGTCACCGAGGGGCTGTTGATTGACGAAACGGATAAGGTCGTTTGGCGTTGGCCTATCGGTCGCGTTCAAGCATTGGAGCAGCAAATCGCAAAATGCTGGGACGGCTGGACCTTTCGAGAAACCCCGGGAGCGAACTGGGCAGGGCAAGTCGAACTGAGCGGCCGAGAAGCATCCGAACTGGCATGTCCTCCACGCAATATCTTGGGTTTGGTAGTTGCCGAACACGCGCCCTATGCCAGCGGCGATGTGGGCGCCCCCGGGCTTGCTGGAATCATCTCTGCTGTTCGCAAAGGCTGTTTGGGTCTCACGTTGATTTTAGCGGTTGCCACCGTTGCTGTGTATCTGCTCAGTCAATCAGTCGGTTTCACGATCGCCCTGGGGATACTGTTGGCCCTTTGCGTCGCAGCAACAATCTTTGTTTATAAAAAATCGGCAATCGCCATTAGAACGCTCGATCTGGATGTTAGCCCCGAACAATCCAACGACAATATGGACCGCATTTTGCGAGGTCTCAGTTACCCAACGATTGCGGAACTCCGCGCCAACGGAGAGATTCCGCGTCACGATGACTACGACGACGACGAAGGTGACGACGACGACGAAGAATCCTGATCTGTCATTCACCATCTGCTTGTTTGGTGTGCACTGCTCCATCGATGGAGCGATGATCGATTCCTTCACACCCCAGTCCGACCCGGACGGCGTCACATTTCATTAGCCGATGGGCGATTGCCGAGGTTGTCTTCGCAACGAACCGCGGCATGCGGCTATCGGGACGGGAAAACACAGCGTTCTGATTCCAAAACGGCGCCGTCCAGGAGTGCTTTCCGCCATCTACCGATGGTTTGAAATGATCCCGCGTGGAACATGCACTGGCACGCGGATAGATCTATACTTGCGTAACAAATACGGGCTGCGTGTCAAATCACAATGGCCAACCCAGTATCGTCACCTTCTCGGAGCTTCTTGATGATCCCTCTCTATCGCCCGTCAATCATCATGGCGGCTTTTCTGTTTGGCGGAGCGCAGGTTTGTGCGGACGATCTAAAATTCAATGATTATCGATCGGCAATGTCCGCAGGTGTCGGGATTTATCGCTCCGGAAATTTGGCCGCCAGTCAGTCGCCGCTTGAATCCGCTGTCGAGCTAGCGAAAACGGATCGAGAGAGGGTCGAAGCGTATTCACTATTGATCAAAGTTTTTGCCGAGGCAGATTCCTACGACAAGATGTTCGACGCAGCCGAGTACGTCGTCGAACACGCGCCCTACCCGGCAAAGGCGTCGCTGACAGTTCGATCACTCATCAGCAATTGTCATCGCAAAAATCAGCTCGAGGCATTTACAAAGCGGTACGAGTCGCTGCTTGCAAACGATCCTGATCATCGCACGGCGCTGACGATGTTAGCGGCGTACTACCAGAATGCAGTCCGTGATTTTGGCAAGCGGGCGGAGTACCTGAAGCGTTTGATTGATCTCGATCAATCGCAGAACAAGGAACCCGATGCTGAATTAATGGCTGATTACGCGTTTGCGATGAAGCTCGCGGGGAACTATCAGCAGGCCGCAGAATTCTATGAGTCCACAGCACCACTGAACGAGGAATTGCAGTCATCGTGTTACATGGAAGCGGCTGATGCGTGGGACAAAGCAGGCAGAAAAGCAAAGTCGTTGGCGGACGCTCACAAAGCGCACGATATCGGACCGGACAAACGAGCGAAACGAAGTCTCTATCGCTGGCACCGAACACTTGGCGAAATCTTTCTATCGCATCAGGCGAAAGACGAGGCGTTGCATCATTTCCAAGCCGCCTTGGAATCCGCTCCGATCGAAGCCTACAAAAAACAAGTTGCCGAACTGATCGAGAAAACGAAATCGCTGTAGCAGGGTATCGCGACTTTGGTTGTTGGAACTTTTTCTTTAAAAGCGAGACAGGAGGTGCCCGGCAGACCGACCAACGTGCCTGGACACGTCATCAACGACGTCATCACCTGATGTTCACGCATTCACGTAGGCCAGGACCGGTCCTGGCAAAGTCACGCAGGACAGACCCTGGCCTGCGTGAATTGAAAAACGCGATAGCCCCTGAAACCTGTGTCCCAGGATTTGAACCGTCGGCGTGGCTTCAATAGCGACGATTCAATCGTCACTCTTTCAGTCGCCGAATCAGATGCGACTCTCCAGTCGCCCAGCAGGTCGTGATGGGCGCTATTTCAGTTTGCTGTGCGATAAAATGGATCTCATTTGGTCGATCGACGGCGGCTTGACCAAGTGCTCGTCAAATCCAGCATCGATAGATCTTTGGCGGTCCGTTTCCTGGCCATAGCCGGTAACAGCAACCAGCAGGGTATCGTCCAACTCGGGGTTGTTGCGGATCGTCTGGCCGACCTGGAATCCATCCATCAGCGGCAAGCCGATGTCTAGCAAGATGATATCCGGTCGCATCGCGAGGGCTAACTCCAACGCGGTTGGACCATCGTGCGCGGTCTCGATTTCGTGGTCGGCCAGTTTCTGAAGGAGCCTACCGAGCAAGAATGCCGCACCGCGGTTGTCATCGACCACCAGGATACGACGTGGTTTGCAGATTTCAGCCGGCTTGGTTTCGACAACTTCGATCATAGGATCGTCGACGTAGTTCAAGTGAATCACAAACGTGCTTCCGCAATCCTTCCCATCGCTGTGAACGCTGATGGAACCGCCGTGCATTTCGATCAGATTTTTTGCCAGCGTCAGGCCGATCCCTAACCCGCCTTTGCTGCGATCCAACGAACGCGATGATTGTGCGAACAGTTCGAACACCCTCGGCAATAGCTCTTGGTCGATTCCCACACCGGTGTCTTCGATCGTCAATTTCACCTGATCGTCCATCAAAGCAGCCGTCAGTGTGATACTGCCGCCTGGATCCGTATACTTCGACGCGTTGGTTAACAAGTTGCCGATCACCTGGACAAACCGAACGGGATCGACGTCCAAATAGATCGATTCGCAGGGCAGGCTGACGGTCAACTCCTGTTCGTTCTCACGGATCATTGGTCGCACGGCGTCCACTGACCGCTCGATCAGTTCTGACAGCGGAACGGTTTCGCGGCGCAATTCAATCCTGCCGCGCATGATTCGCGATACATCTAACAAATCGTCCACCAAGCGGACCAGGTGCTCCAGTTGATCCTGCATCAGCTCGACGGTTTCCTGTTCCTGGCGCGGATCCATCGCCAGAATGTCCAATCCGCTGCGGATCGGTGCTAATGGATTGCGTAGTTCGTGGGCGAGCATGGCCAGGAACTCATCCTTGCGTCGATCGGCTTCGCGCAGTTGTTCAGACTGTTCCTTTTCGTTGGCCAGTAGCTGACTGATTCTCGCTTGGGCTTGTTTCCGGTCGGTGATGTCGATCAATACATTGACGGCTCCGACAATGTTGGACGAATCTTCCCGAAAAGGTGTCGCGTACGCGAGAACCGAACGACGCGACCCGTCTGGTCGTTCAATCAAGATCTCTTCGCCTTCATAATCGCGTTGGTTTCGTAGCGCCAGCGCCATCCAACAATTCTCATGTTGGATTGTCTTGCCATCGGGAGAGAACAGTCGGAACGAACCACAGAAACGGTCCACGGGATCATTCAACGTGGGCGAGCGTCCCCACAATTCCTCGGCTCTCGAATTGAAGTAGGTGATCAGTCCATCGGCGTCGCACGAGTACGCGGCGGCTGGTAGCTTTTGCAGCAATCGAAAAAATCGTTTTTCGACATGGTTACGCGCCCGTTCGGCTCGCCGCTGCTGGGTGATATCCTGAAAAACATTGACTGCACCGGCCAGTTTGCCCGATTCGTCCCAAATCGGGTCGATCGTCACGGACACAATTCGCTGTGATCCGTCCGGACGACCAATGATCACTTCGGGAATTCGCTGGTGCGTTTGCGTTCGCAGAGCGTTGGCCATCGGGCAAGCCGCGTGCGCCAGCGCTTCGCCGTTCGCTTTAAATAGCCGCAGCGAACCACAAAATTTTTCTTGCGTGTCGCCTCGTCGTGGCTCGCGTACCCAAAGTTTGACTGCATACCGGTTCCAGCGAAGCAATACACCGTCAGCGTCACAGAAGTAGACACCCATGGGCAGCAAATCCAACCACTTGGATTCTAAACCCCATAGCTCGGAATGATATAACGGAACCTGGACGACCTGTTGGTGGTCAGACATCGTCGACATAGTACGGACCTGTTCAGAAAGGAACCCACGCGTCGCTGTCTAACAATTAGGTGCGACCGGTAACACTGATCAGCCTGAGAGTCGACACGTGCAACTGGGCTCGTGACGAAGGCCGTAGATGATCAATCGACGGTGTTGAACAACGTGGTTCCAAGCGGGTGATCCTAGCATATTCGTGAAAATCCAACAGCATTTCGACAAAAATGTTGCTGATTCTTTACCCAAAGTCGCATCAAAGCGACGGGTCAGAACGGGGCGACCGGACCACCAAATTGATTGCCTGTAGAAAGCAAGCAAGTGGCCGCCACGACGAGACGTCGATCGTCGCTCAGACCGATTGGCCCTCGGTTGTCACGCGTTCGGCCGTGCCACCTAACAGCGTCGATAGCGGCGCCATCGCTTCACACTTCTGGCTGATCATCGTGACCGCAATCAGAATCGGGACGGCCAAGAACACGCCCATCATTCCCCACATCCAACCCCAGATGACGATCGACAGAAAGACCATCACACTACTCATCTGCATCGATCGTCCCAAAATCCACGGCGTGACGAACTGGCCTTCCAGTGCTGTC
This sequence comes from Pirellulaceae bacterium, assembly GCA_013002105.1. Next base: position 8,664 of record JABDKS010000990.1, read on the forward strand.
AGCAGAGCGTAAGCACCGGCTACGACAAACGCATAATAGGTCTGGTCAAAATGTACGAGACTGACCAAAAAAAGAATCGCAACTCCGCAAATCGCGCCGACGATGGGGATGAAATTGAACGTCATCGCAACGATACCCCACAGCAAAGGCGACGGCACGCCCAATAACCACATCACGAATGCGACTGCGACACCAAGGCCAATATTGATGGCCGTCACTTGGGCCAGATAACTGCTCAAGCCATCTTGAATGTTTTCCACAATTTCCAAGAACCGACGTTTGGATCGAAACGTTGGCAATGCCGTCATGATACTCCGCAGCAATTGGTCGCCGGCTGCCATCAGAAAGTAAAGCAACACACCTGCGATGGAAACAAACGACACAAAATTTCCGGTGCCGGCGACGATGGAATAGTTTGTTGTCCAAGCTGGCTGTTTGATTTCGACCGGTACCGGTTTGTCTGCGGGTGCGGCTTCATCACCACTCGAATCGGTCAGTTCTTCCGTCGCTTCATTCACCGTTTGAATGCGCTCGAGCACAAATCCAAGTTTTTCTTTGGCAACCGATAGCGTCTTGGGTGCGCCTTCGATCAACTCCTTTGCGGGTCCCGATACGGTGTAAAACGCCATCCCAATCGCAATCACCAATCCCAGCATGACACCGGCGGCAGAGACCGAAGGTGGAACACCTAGTCGAGACGCGGCGCGGACGACGGGCCGTAATGTCAGGTAGGCAAACACGCCGACGAAGATTGGCACAAACAGATTCCGACCAATGTAGAGCGTGTAAATCGAGAGGATGGCACCGCAAAGCCAGACACCGACCATGCCCATCATCACGTGTCGACGAAAAAGCTCCTCAGGGTCCGTCAGTCCACTCGCGCTGGACCCAACGTCGTCCGTGGCTGCAGAATGCTGCGACACGTTGACTCCGTTGGACTCAAGTGTTGCCGTGGCAGACGGATCCACGATGCGCGAGGAATCGGGGTGAGAGCGGCGTTTGATGATCATTCTTGTGTCACGTAGATGGGAAATCATT
>JABDKS010000977.1 GCA_013002105.1 Pirellulaceae bacterium
TCATAGGACCTAGCCCGCCTGCCATTGCTTGATCGCTTCGATCGGCGAAATCAGCATCAGGATTTTCAGCAGCAGACTGTCGCGGATCCAAAGCACGCTGATCAGTTCCAAAACCACGAACACTCCCACACCGACTTGCCAGGTCGTTTTTCGCGCCAGCAGTACACCCAGCAAACACATCGCGTAATCGCTGACCGAGTTCAGGATGCTGTCGCCAAAGTAGTCAAGCGAAATGGTGACTTCTCGGTACCGATTGATCATCGCCGGTGTGTTTTCGGCAACCTCCCAGATCGCTTCGATCACCGCGACAATCAGAGTACGGCTGTGGACCGAGAGTTTCTCTCTGGCAACGAGCGTCAGGAACAAAAACAATCCGATCCCATGTTCGACGTGCGACAACGAATAGGGATCGACCAAGTGTTGCGAGTTGTGTTCGGTCCAGACATCCCAAGACCACGGCACCAGATCGCCCGCCTGGCACCACCAAACACGGCCCATCATCGCCAATATGACGCTCATGAACATTGCGATCGCCGTCAGGCAGTACGCCGTGTTTCGATTATTCAGTTGATCAGGCACGACGTCATATTATCACGTTAGTTGCCGATTCTGCATGCTGTTCTGCGGATGAGCGCCCATCGCCTATAACATTAGGCCTCCATTGAGATCAAACCATCGTCGTTGCGCCCCGATTGTGAAATACGTGGGCCTCGGACTGTGGCACTCGTATCCAACCCCACCAAGGACAACATGTCCGGCGATTTCGACAATTCTCGACCTGACGATAATCCCTACGAGCCGAGCTCGGATCCTTCGTTGGCAGGCATGGATAAATCCATCCAGCTACCCGAGGGTCAGAAACGTGGCATGGTCGGCCAAACGACCGTGCTGGGTGTGTTGATGATTATCCAGGGAATCGTCAATGCCTTGGCCGGCGTTGCGATCGCCGGCTATGCCTGGTTCATGCCGCAGGTTTTTCAACAGATGCGAGCCGACATGGCAAAACAGCCTGCCGGTGGCCCGCCACCACCTCAGTTGCCCGAGAACTTTGAACTCTACTTGATGATCGGTGGGGGGATTCTCGCTGCGGTGATGTTGCTGATCGGCCTGTTGCTGGTTTACAGCGGTCTGGGTGTGATCCGACTTCAACAGCGAGGCCTCGCGATTGGATCCCTATGCATGGGTATGCTGACGATCTTAACGTGCTACTGCTTTCCCACGTCGTTGGCACTGGGCATTTACGGTTTAATTCTGCTACTGAATCAACCCGTGATGCTGGCATTTGAACTGCGGCGGCAGGGATACCCGGTTCGGCGAATTCAACAAGCGTTCATGGCGCTACCCTAAAAACGATCTTGCGAGCCGAATCATGAGCGATCCAAACGATCCAAAGCAATCATCCGATCGGACAACACCGGATGAACCCAGAACGGATGAACCCAGAACGGATGAACCCACAACGGATGAACCCAGCCCTTTTGCAGCAGCACCCGCGAAGTACGAGGCGGCGGGGCTGATTCCACGACCCACCGGCGTCACCGTCACCGGCGTGCTCTGTTTGCTGGGCGGAATCATGGGAGCTTTGGTTGGACTGTTAACTCTGCTGCAGTTGATCTTTGGTCGGCAGCTCGCATCGGTCATGGTGCCGAGCGGTCCAGCGGGCGAGGCTCAGCGACAAATGAACAGCGCGTTGCAGGGCGTGATGGACAAATATTTGATTCCCAACCTGGGCGTCGCCGGTGGTGGTTTGATCTTGTCGGCCTGCCTGATCGTCGGCGGTATCGCACTATTTCGTGCGAAGCAATGGACACCCACGTGGTTGCGCCGAACATTTCTCGTCATGATTGTGTTCGAGCTGATCCGGCAGTCGGTTTTTGCGTTGGTGCAAATGGAAACGTATCCGGTGATGCAAGATGGATTCGCGAAGATGGCGGAAGCCAACCAAGGATCAAGCGGATCAGCCGAGATGATGAAATCGATTCAACAGGCATCGATGATCATTGGATTCGTTTTTTGGGGCGGCTGGACGCTTGTAAAAATACTGATACTGACCTGGGGTTTTCGCTACCTCGGTCGTCAGCATGTCCGCGACTATTTGGCACAAGCGACTGCGGTCGAGGCAGACGTCGCCAAGTCGTAGCGAGCCGGAATTTCCTGCCGCGTCACCAATTCAAAATTCAAGACGGCGCGGTCTGCGTTGACGCTCTCGTGTCGACACCAACACGATCGACACTTGCAAAATCCGCGCAGGCACGATCGATGGTGACGTGTCTCAGCACCGCCCCAGCCATCGCAGCACCGCTCAAAAATGCACCTTCGACTCTTGGTCCGCCACACCAGTCCCCGCAGGCACCGATCCCCGCATCGGGGTCCCACAAGAATTCTTGATTGAGGGGATTTTCTGGAATCGCGTATCGCCATCGATGGGCCGTCCGATAGTGGACCTTCCCGATCGGTTGGCCAATTGCCTTTGACAACGCATCGATCAACAACGATTCCGCTTCGGACGGATCGAGTTCTAAATGATCAACCGACCACTGCTGTGACGCGTGAAGCACCCAGGTCGATGACGATTGTCGCCCAGGCTTACTGGCATCACGGGCAATCCATGACAGCGGTCCATCGTTGATGAATGCGCCGTCGAACTCCAGGTGCGCCAAGCCGTCGGCCGACAGCATGACGGCCCAACAAGGCCGCATGTTGACCCGGCGAACGGTGCTTGCCAACGGTGTGTGGCTGTCAATGATCGCGTTGGTTTGAACCGGCGGGCAATTGCAAATCACGACATCAAAAGGTCCGGCAACGTCATGCTCGTTAATTTGTAACTGCCAGCGATCAGCCGAGTCACGCTGCATCGCGGTGACGGGCGATTGCAAATGAACGGTCAGATCGCGGGCGAGATGGCGTCCGAGCTGATTCATGCCCGGCACCGGTACGAATCGAGTTGTCCCTAACTTTTCTTGAACGATCTCGCCATGTTTACCCAATTCCACGATTCGTCCGGTCCAGGGAGTAACCACACCCTCCTGCATCCAACTATTCACGTAGCGGCTAAAACGCGGATCGCGTGCCGTGAAGTACTGTGCACCATGGTCAAAAGCCAAATGATCCAAGGCCAGTTGATCAGTCGTCAACGGAACACTGGGTGGGTGATCAAGGCCGATATGGTCGACATTGGTGCGGTCGACGTTGGTGTGGTCGACAATAGTGTCGTCGACGTTCGCGTGGTTGGGACTCGGGCGATCATGCAGGGGCGTCGGGTCGGCCCGACGCGTTGCCGCACGACCGCCGACGCCGCGTGATTTTTCGAAAACGTGGACCTCGAGTCCATGGTCGGACAAAGTTCGCGCGGCCATCAATCCGCCCAGCCCCGCACCAATCACTGCGACTCGCGGAAGCTTCGCTGCAATGGGACGATGCACAATCTCCTGATACTTTGCCAGGTCGAGCCGATCTTCGTGATCCACGAGCGGTCGCGGTCGAACCGTCCCCAAAATGTTTTGTTCCGGTTCAAATGGCCGATCGAACAATCCGTAACACCAAAGCACACCGCCGTAACTGCTTGGATCACGACCATCCAGCGCATAGCGATGATTGATGTCCAAGGTCTGATGCAGCGCGTGTGCGGGTTTTCCAGCCCAGCTTAAAAACGCTTTGCCCCACGTCATGCGGACGTTGTTGTGCAATTCGCCATGTTTCAATAGGCTCGCCTGGCACGCGTCCCAAAGCGGTTGCTTGGACTTTCCCCTTGCCAGTGTTTCCCAGCTGAGTTGTTGATCGCGTCGATCGCCTTTGTGATCACGCAGTGTTTGCCGAGCCCACGTGGGTACGGCATCGATCGTATCGATGATGTCAATGTTGTGATGACAAAAGTGAAAGGAGAGCTCTCGCCAAATCAGCAATTCGTCCAGATATTTTTTCGCGTTCGCCGCGTCCGCCTCGCGCGCGATTCGCAATGGGCTGACCATGCCAAAATGCAAGTACGCACTCATGCGGCTGACCCCATCATGAATCGACGCGTCATTGCGTCGTTGTTCGTACCGAGCCAGTCCGTTCTGTTTGAAGCGTTCCCAACGATCGTAACCCGCTCGTGATCCACCCGGCGTATCCGCGACTGGGGCGATCGCATGGTCGACTTTGCATTGACCGATCAAGGAGGAAAGGCAGACGTCCTGTAAGCAAATCGGTTCGAAGGGCAGATTGCCGTCAAACGCTTCACAGTCAAGTGATTGTTCGTCGTAAGCAATGCCAACGCGGTCGGCATAGAGTTGCTTGGTGGCATCGCGAAACTCAAACGCCCGATTATACGATTGGTCCAGCAAATGAACCGATACGATGCAACTGGCGTCCACCGTGGCGATGGGTGTCGACGTTTTTGCGACTAACCGTTCCAGCCACCCGGCCAAGGGTTGGACGGGCATTTCTTCGGTGATCAATGCTGCTGCTCGATCGGTCAAATCGCGAAGATGTGGGCCGCGGTTGCCGTTGTGTTGCAGATGAAACGCGTTTGCTATCCCTCGGTTTGTCAGTTCACGTTGAACATCTCGATAACCTTGTAGGATAAATGCATGGTATCGATCCGACGCGTACGGGTAGTCCTCAGACAATCCCATGTAGACCAGCAGAGGCAAGCCGTTTTGCCTGGCCAGACAAATCGCAGCGTCCAAAGCCGGATTCTCATGAGCACGTAGCGCATTGTGCATCCAGTACAGTACGAACTCACCCGGTCCGTGCTGCGTCTGTTCAGGCCCGACGACCCAGCGAAATCGCTCCGCCAAATGCGCCGGCAACGAATCATCCATGCTGAAAACACTCCAGAGAAAAAATGCCAATCCACGCAAGCAGTTTAGACGCTAGGCAAGCGGTACATCGTTGTGGTGATGTGTGCCACAGTCGTTTCGCCCATTGTCGCTCGATTTCACCAACAATGTCACACACAACCTGCTGCAGATAGCAAACGACCATACACCACCTGAATCCTGCACCACCTGGGTAACGTTGGGTCCACGATGATCCGCAGGCCGTCTCGTCGAGGTCACTTAATCAGCCATTTGCTCAGGAGGCCGTCGCTCAAACCAGGATCCGGCTGAATGCCGGCGATCCCTTCGTTTTCCATCACGCTGCTGGCTGCCATGATGCCGCTGATCACGGCACCTTCCATTGTCGCTGGCCAGGTCGTCGCGATCCAATCGCCGGCAAGGTGAAACCAGGGCAGGGCGGTGTGGGCCGGCGGTCGGGTAGATTCCACCTCCGGTCGAACCGAAAACACAGAATTTGGATCGGTAACGACCTGACTGCGAATCAATTGGGCGTTGCCAGCTGCTGGAAACAGCCGCCGAAGTTCGCCGCAAACTTGCTGGACCAGTTCGGTTTTGCCCATCGTTTTTGCTTGCCTCGAAGCGCTAATGACGACCTGGTAGTAGTGCCCATCAATGCGGTCAGACGATTCAGCGGCCACGGGATCGCGAAACAGCCACTGAGAAATCGTGCCGACCAGAACCGCGTGAGGCAAATCGGTAATCGGTCGATCGAACCAGAGATGCAATCCCGTGATCGACGACGTGGGAAACTGCTTGATCGTTTGCAGATTCCTGATCGACGATGCGACTGCAGGTTCGCTCAGCAGTCGCTCCACAACGTGCCAGGGTACAGCGCTGATGACGTGGTCGCACGGCAAATCGGCATCGGCAAGTCGGACGCCGCGCGGCGAATCGATGACCGAGTCGACCGTGGACTGTGTGCGAATGATCGCCCCTAAATCTCGAATCGCGCCAGTAAGTTGCTGACCAATCAACTTTGACAGAGGCTGCGTTGGCACCAAAATATCGCTGGCACCTTTGCAACGGGCAAAGCCATCGATCAGTACTTTGCGTGCCGCCGCCATGGATACATGTTTCGATTCTTCGCCCAATGCACTGACCAGGATCACGTCCCAAAAATCGCGAATCGTCGAACGTTCTTGTCCAACCCGGATCAGCCAGTTTTCGGCGGTGACGTCTCGCAAGTCCTCGCTGCGTGTTCGCATCAGTCGCAACAAACCGTGCCGAATGCTCCGATGCTGTTGCCAAGTCAAATGGTTCAGTTGACTGATCGCCAACGCGAGGTGCAGTGGTGCGGGCAGCCACTTCGCTGGCCCAAACCGACTCGGCGGATGATCGGGATGCAGGAAAGTCAGCTCGTCGTACCGCTGCCAAGTATCCATCAATTCACAGCGGTTCATCAGACCGATCAGGTTCGTACAACATCCCATCGCGACATGCTGGCAGTAATCCACCACGTCGCTGTGGTTACCATCTGCCCCGTCGGCTCGCTCAAACGATCCAGCTCGACCTCCCGTGACGCGTTTGGATTCCAGCAGGGTGACAGCGAACCGGTCAGCGTGACAACGCAGTAATGATTCTGCCGCCGACAGCCCGGCCAATCCGCCGCCGATGATTGCGACACGCTTTTTATTCTTGTCCGAGTCCGTGTTCACGACGACGTGACTTCACTGGGTGGGACGCTCAGGCGTCGAAAGATGGGCGAAATAAAATGTTGCGAAACGAGTCCCAATCGTTCGCCGGCGGAGAGGGTGATACGCGAGTTCGCCACGGCGCGGGGGTTTTCTGCGATACGATCTAGCAGCCGTCGATAGGTACGCCAAATCATGCTGAACATCGGGCGACCGTCATCATTGAGCGACTCCCAGACGCGCCAGCCCGAATCGTAAAGTTTCTTGGCTCGCTCAATTTCGTCTTCGATCAGACAAACCAGGCGGTCGTCGGCTCGTGGTTGCAGTAAATCGTCTTCGCCAAGACCGTGCGATTCGTAATGTTGTCGCGGCAAATAGATGCGTCCTCTTTCGGCATCTTCGGAGACGTCTCGCAATATATTCGTCAATTGAAATGCGAGTCCGCAGTCGACGGCCGCTTGCTCGGGCAGCGGTTCCTCGAAGCCCCAAATGTGTAAACAAGCCAAGCCGACCGCGGATGCCACCAAGTAGCAATAGTGCTCAAGTTGTTCGTAGGTATCGAATCGAGTCTTCTGTTGATCAGCCAGAACCCCGTCGATGATTTCCAGCAGATAGCGGGTCGGAATCTGAAACTCGCGCGAGGCGTGCCTCAGTGCCGGCAGAATCTCACGCGCACGTTGGTACAGATCGATCGGCCAGTCCGACGTATCGTCGGCAAGCTCTTCGGCAAATCGCACTTGATCCAGGGGCCCGTCGCCGATCAAGTTCAATGCCGTGGTTTGCCGCCACCAATCCAACCAACGTGTTCGCAATGCTGTCGGTTCGTTGCAATCACCCAGGTCGTCGGTGATGCGTGAAAATGCGTACAACGCGCACATCGCGTCGCGTTTGTTGCGCGGCAACAGCCAAAACGAACGATAGAAATTACTGCCGCTGCGCCGCGAGATACGGCGTACGTGTCGATAACTAGCGGCAACAGTAGTGGTGGACGTCATGACTAGATGATAGCGACCTGTACAGGGCAACACGTGTTATGTGTGGCAATCTCGGTCCGTCGCGTTGTTACCGACCGCAGGCGGCCCGAGCCACCAACCATGCTTGTTGCAGTTTTCCAACTTTGGGACGCCCAGCGAGCACGTCATAGTCGGCCCGGCCAATGGCATCGAGCGTTGCCAAGCCGCCATAGACAAAAAGTTTGACATCGCCGGAGAACCAAAGCGGTACTCGATCGGCCAGTCGTCTCCCACGATCAAAAAACTGTTTTGCCCGGTCGCACTCCGATCTCAACAGCTGCTTTAGAGGATCGGCGGCGTTGTCGGCAGACAGCATCGATTCGTCCACATCAAAGCTTCGCATCTCGTCTTGCGGTAAGTACAGTCGCCCGATCGACCAGTCGCGAGCAACGTCCTGCCAAAAATTCGCTAGTTGCAATCCGGTGCAGATGTCGTCCGATGCCGCCACGTTTTCGTCTTCGTAGCAATCTGCCAACTGCAACACGATGCGGCCGACTGGATTGGCGCTGCGACGGCAGTAATCTGCCAAGGCGTCGAAATTCTCGTAGCGAGTCTTGTGCTGGTCTTGTTCAAACGCGCTCAACAGATCGTCAAACGGCTGCTTGTTTAACTGAAATTGCTCCACTGTGTGTGCGAGTGCCGGGAAAGGATTCGGCGAATTTTCGAGTGTGGGCGGATTGCCGGCAAAGGTGTCATCGAGTCGCTGTCGAAAGGTCGCTAAATCCGCCAACGCCTGCTGGGGTGATTCCGATTCGTCGGCCAGATCGTCGGCCGTTCGGCAAAACGCATAGACGTTGTAAAACGGCTGCCGGAGACGCCGTGGCAACAAAACACTCGCGACAATAAAATTTTCGTAATGGCTGCGAGCAAGCCTGCGACACTCTTTTTCGGATCTTTGCAGTGCCGCTAGGTTGGACATGGGGCTATCCTGGTTAGACGACGAAGCGGAATCGCGGTTATTCTGGAGGGTGTACACGCTGGTGCAGTCAACGATGGGGCTGGTTCTCACTGGCGATGGACCCGATGAACAACGTTGAACTCGACGGCTTGTGCTCCGTCATCCCCCGATCATAGACGAACATGAAAATCATTCTTGCAGCTCCCCGCGGATTCTGCGCCGGCGTCAATATGGCGATCGATTCCCTTGACTTGACGCTGATGAAGTTCGGTCCTCCGGTCTACGTTTACCATGAGATCGTCCACAACCAATATGTCGTCAATACCTTTAAAGAGAAGGGTGCGGTCTTTGTCGACTCGATTGACGAAGTTCCGGTAGGGAGCGTGCTGCTGTTTTCTGCCCACGGTGTTTCCCCTGAGACCCGTCAGGCCGCGCGAGATCGAAAACTCAATGCGTTGGACGCTACCTGTCCGCTGGTCACCAAAGTCCATTTGGAAGCGATCAAGTACGCCAAAGCGGGCTACACAATCATCCTGATCGGTCATGACGGTCACGATGAAGTGATCGGAACGATGGGCGAGGCACCCGAAGCGATCGTTTTGGTCGAAGACGAATCCGGAGTCGACACGTTGCAAATCGCCGACGAATCCAAACTGGCCTACCTGACACAGACGACGTTGAGCGTGGACGATGCCAATCGGATCATCGGCCGGCTGAAAGAACGATTTCCAAACATCGAAAGTCCACCCAAGGAAGATATCTGTTACGCCACTCAGAATCGTCAAGAAGCGGTGCATGTGCTGACGCAGCGGGCTGATGTCGTCGTTGTCTTGGGCAGCCAAAACAGCAGCAACAGTCAACGACTCCGCGAACTGGCCGCAGACAAAGGGACGCCCGCCTATTTGGTGGATGGTCCACAAGATCTGAATCGGGAACAGTTCTCTGACGCCAGCACGGTTTTGATCACCGCGGGAGCCAGCGCGCCCGAGTCGGTTGTGCAGTCCACCATCGACTGGTTGATCGACCAATTCGATGCCACGGTCGAAGTGGCACAGATTCGCGAGGAGTCGGTACAGTTTCCGCTGCCCAAACCGCTTCGGTCATTTGCCGCGGAGATGAAATCATGAACGCAGCCTATCGGAGTGGCCTGAGTGTCTGATGAAGAACTGCACGGTGATGTCGAATCGCGTGATCGAAAGCGGCATGTCTTTACGATCCGCGATCTTTTGATACTCAGCGCGATTGTTGCGGTCTTTTTCGCAGTCGTCCTGCCGCTGCTCGGTCGCCAAATCGAATCGGCGCGGCGTGACGCGTGCCAAAACAACTTGAGACAAATCGGTCTGGGCCTGCACAATTATCACGCAGCGTACAGACATTTGCCTTCGGCAATGGGAGGCAGTGGGAGTGGACCGACGCCCCGCCATGGCAACGCGCTACGATTGAGCGGATTGATCGCCGTCAGTCCGTTTATCGAATCACAAGCACTTTGGGAGATCGTCTCCAATCCAAGTTTTCACAAAGGTGTGAACTATCCTCCCATGGGGCCGGTTCCCTGGGATGCCGCCTATCCGCCTTGGCAGGAACAAATCCCCACCTTGAGATGTCCCAGCGAGCCCACGAAGCAAAAAACGTTTGCGCGAACCAACTATCTGTTCTCGGTGGGTGACTCGGTCCAGAATCTGCATGCGATGAAACGTCAGGATATCCGCGGCGTTTTCGCGCCCGGCCACTTCACTCGATTTCGTGACATTCTGGATGGATTGTCCAACACCATCATGATGATGGAGACAGCCAACGCTCGCAGCGATTACCTCGCTGGCCAGTTTGTGGTGGGAGCGGATTCGACCAAAATGTTGACCCCCAGCGATTGTGCCAAACAGGCTGACCCCAATCGTCGGCTGCATTATTTGCCGGCGCTGAAACTGAGTGATCTGGGACGCGGTGGCAACTGGGCCGACGGTGCAGCAGGCTATTCGCTGGTGCATACCATCTTGCCGCCCAACAGTCCCAGTTGTGCGATCGGTGGCACAAGCCACGTCGATGGTTTCTACAGTGCATCGAGCGCACATCGCGGCGGTTGTTTGGTCTTGATGTCCGACGGCGCCGTTGGATTTGTCTCTGATTCCATCGATGTTGGCGATTCCACCAAGACAACGCCGACGAGCATCAGCGTGCAAAGCCCCTATGGTGTGCTGGGTGCCATCGGCACGCGGGCCAGTCTCGAAGGCGATGTCGGGTTCGAACTGCAGTAGTCGGCGGTCACTCCGGTAAATCTAGGCCACGGCGTACAAATCTAGGCCGCCGCGTACAAATCTAGGCCGCCGCGTCGGTGTGGTCGGACGGATTGTCAACGCAGTACTGCAATGTGTCAGGTAGTACTGCGATCTGGCCGTCCACGCGAATTGAATCTCCAATCGAGATCCATTGCGGGCGAACCGCCCAAGTCGTTGCACCGGGAGCGATCAACCAAAAAACAATGATGTGAACCTCCCCGGTCGCTTTGATCTCTGTCAAACTAACTTCCACCGTCTTCAATCCCGATTGACGAACAGTCGGGCGGCGACGGCGGCATCTTGTTGGTACAGAGAACGCGACTATGTCACATCAGATCATTCCCACGGGCGATGCCACCGCAATCTTGCCAGCTGGCGATCACCATTCGCCGGTGAAGATCTTCGGTACCGAAAAAATTCGCGATACGTTTGACGATCTCTGCTTGCAACAGGCGGTCAATTCACGCTGCGCTCCGGGCGTCACGGATGTCGTTTTGAATCCAGACGCGCACTGCGGTTACGGTGCGCCGATCGGTTGCGTTCTGGCTTCACCGACGCACATCTATCCGGGACCTGTCGGATTTGACATCAAGTGTTCGATGAGTCTGTTGCAAACCGATCTGCCCGAAGAAGCAGTTGCAGATCAGCATGTTCGCCGCCAAATCATCCACGCCATCTGTCGCCGTATTCCAACCGGGATGGGGAAAGGATCGCGTGATGTACCCAAGGGACGCAAAATCGATGAAAAGATCGGTTCGGCGGCGATGACCGAAGGCGCGTCGGCAAGTGTGTTGGCGTCCGTTGGCGTGCCGACCGATTGGGCGGACCGCTGCGAAGACGCGTTTCACCGTGGACACGACGAAACGACTGACGCACTGCGTCAACGTCTGTACGATCTGCGACAAGGCAAAACGCTGGGCAAGTTTCGCGAGAAGGTTCAGCAGCTTGGTTCCTACGGAGGCGGTAACCACTTTGGCGAATGCGAAGTCGTCAGCGTGAGCGATGACGATGACGCGCGGCAGGCTGCCAAAGTGTTCGGCTTGCGTGACAGTAAGGTCGCGTTCCTATCACACTGCGGTTCACGTGGTATCGGCCATCGATTGGCCAGCGGTCAGTTCAAGGCGCTTGAACAAAAGTTCGAGCAATGGGGAATCCCAGTGCCAGGAAACGACAAGCAGTTGGTGTACGCGCCGCTGGGTAGCGACGAAGCTGACGCTTACATTGATGACATGGCGTTGGGCGCGAATTTCGCAACCGTCAACCATTTGTTAATCAATGCGTTGGTCCTGGAAGCGTTTCAGGAAGTGATTCCTGGTACGACCGGTTCGCTGGTCTATTTCATCAGTCATAACATCGCGCGACAGGAGATCGTCAACAATCGCAAGAGTTGGGTTCACCGCAAGGGAGCGACACGTGCGTTTCCCGCCGGGCACCACGCTCTGGCACGCACGCCGTTCGCCGACACCGGTCATCCGATCCTGTTGCCGGGCAACCCGCAAGCGGGTTCGAGCGTGATGGTGGCGCTGCCCGGGGCCGAGGAGAGTCTGTACAGTGTCAATCATGGTGCCGGTCGAATGCTCGGTCGCCGCCGTGCGATCAAGGAACTCGATCAGCAGCAAGTCGACGAATCGTTCGTCAATGCCGACATTTTGACGAACTGTCGACGTTACCCGCGTGATGAGGCACCGGCCGCGTACAAGGACTTTGACGAAGTGCTTCGTAGTGTCAAACAAGCCGGTTTGGCACGCGAAGTCGCCCGGTTGCGAGCTCGATTCGTGATTAAAGATTCCGCGGACGCGGATGATTGAAAAGCAAAACGTCTCCGTCACAACGGAGGCATTTTTTATTGTCGATGCTATCCGTTCTTGGAGTGTGTTCTCGGTGTTGTTTAGACAACCGCGTTAGAATCGCCGTTTAGCTCGCCAAAATCCAAGCGTCGACCATGTTCAGATCCAAGCGCAAACGCAGACCAAGATTGCAGATTTCGCTGCGGATGTTGCTGGCGGTCGTTACCGTGGCGTGTTTGATCTTTGCCTACAACCAGCGATATCGCCAACAACATTTAACAGCCGATCAATTGGCTGGATACGGCGCTAAGGTCACGTACCACCGTTCGTTGCTACCGTTTCTGCCCGCTTGGGCCAGCAATCAACTGCGTGATGTCGAATCGGTTGATCTGTCCCGCTGCCGGGTTGATACCCAGCGGATCGAATTGCTCTTGCGATTTCCTCATCTGCGCAGACTCTATCTGGCACGCACCAACACCAGGAATGAACATTTGCGAATCATTGCCAAGTTGCACGAATTGGAGCGTTTAGCGCTTTGGCATACTCCGATAAACGAACGGGGAATCGATTCTTTAGCGGAACTGAAGAATTTGCAAGTACTGGATGTCCATGGTGTGCGGCTCTCCGAATCGACGTTGTACACACTCTCACAACTGGAGCACTTGCAGGAGTTGAAGTTCGATTTTCGCAAATTTTCCGATCGAGGACTCGAGCGTTTTGTCAGGATGCCCAGTCGCCATCGAATGAATTTGAATTCGGTTCGTGTCGACCGAAAAAAAAACACTGG
>JABDKS010001018.1 GCA_013002105.1 Pirellulaceae bacterium
GAGTACGAGCGTGAAATGCAGGCCCAGATGGAATCCGAACAGATGGAAATGGAAATGGACATGGACATGGACACCGACATGGAAATGGAGATGCGAGGGGACGAGAGTCAGAATTAGCCAGCCAACCAGAACGACGGATCTAGACAGCATGCATCGCCGTTTGATTCGCGACCTCGATTTTCGTCCGATTCATTTCGGCTAACCCCAGGACTCAAGACGCTTGACGCAAGACGATCAACCGCGCGTCGCCGTCATCGGTGGTGGGCTCTCAGGACTCGCTACCGCCGTCCATTTGCACCTGGCCGATCCGAATATCCAGCTGACGGTATTCGAAGCAGCGGATCGGGCCGGCGGCGTCATCCAAACCCTCCGGATCGATCCGTTCTTGGTCGATCTTGGTGCCGACATGTTCGCGCTCGAACCACCAGCAGCACATGACCTCTGCAAACAACTGAACCTGTTGGATCAGCTGATCGAACCGCAACAAATTGGTCGCGGTGCCTATATCGTTCGACAGGGACGTTTGGTCCCGATACCCGACGGCTTCGTGTTGATGCGAGCGACCAAACTGTGGCCAATGTTAACCACAAAGCTGCTGTCGCCACGCGGCAAGCTACGTTGGCTCGTCGAAAGATTCCAACGCAACAACGTCGGCGACACCGATCAAAGCGTCGCTGAATTTGTCCGCACGCGGATGGGCAGGGAAGTTCTGCAGCGAATCGTCGGACCCCTCGTCGCAGGCATTTATACGGCGGATATCGAAAAACTCAGTCTGCTGGCGACCATGGGCCCGATTGCCAAGATGGTTCGGACGCATGGGTCGCTCGCCGCGGCCACATCGGCACGGAAAAGAGAAGGGCAGGATTCGACCGAACGCGTCAGCGCGGGCGCTCGCTACAGTCAATTTCGCGCCTTCGACGGCGGCATGGGCCGGTTAATCGATTCTCTCATTGCGGAGCTACCAGATCACATTGCCGCACTGCCCGGCGGCGTCGTTCAAACGGGTCGGGCGGTATCGGCGATTGAGCAAAATACTGGGACGCAGCCGCGATGGAGCGTTCACGTCGATGACCATGCCGAAGCATTTGATCACGTTGTCGTGGCAACACCGCCAAGAATCGCCGCAGAGTTGCTGCAGAATCACGCACCGATCGCCGCGAAACATCTTTCTTCCATCGAGGCGGCGTCGACGGCCATCGTCGTATTGGGAGTGCGGCAGGCCGACTTAGCCAAACCCATCACCACCTTCGGGTTCGTCGTGCCTGCGATCGAAAACCGCCGCATTCTCGCTTGTAGTTTTGCAAGCACGAAATTTGCCGGAAGAGCCCCGGAGGATCATTTATTGATCCGAGTTTTTATCGGTGGCGCACTACAACCACAATTGCTGGATCTGGACGACAACGAATTGATCCAGATCGCAAGACAAGAGCTTTCGGAACTGATCGGTTTGGGCGGTCAATCTGTGATGGAGAAAGTCGTCCGCTGGAATAACGCGATGCCTCAGTACCACGTCGGACATCTACAAAGGGTCCGGGAAATTGACGCAGACATCAATTCGATCGCAGGGCTCTCGATGGTCAGCAACGCACTTCACGGAGTGGGAATCGCGCCGGTCATTCAAGCCGCAAAACGAACGGCAGATCGAGTGCTAGCAGAAATCCGCGTTTGATCGGCGACCGACCCGCTATCTGATTCCCCGTTTTCTAATTCCCCGTTATCTAATTCCCCGTTATCCGGTCCCCCGTTATCCGGTCCACTGTGGGTGGGCTCAGGCGATCCGTTTGGTCGATCGCCTTGTGGTGCGAGCCGAGGCGGCAACCTGAATCACCGACCGATCACTCAGGGGATACCGTATTTTTTGCAAAGCATTGTTCATCGCAACGGCATCGCGAAAGCGGTTGTTGGGAATCGGATCGATGGCCTTGCGGACCAGGCTCACCAGATCGCGCGACAAGCCGCGGCGCAGCTTGTTGTATCCCGGCAGCGGCGCTTGAAAGGGATACTCGGGCAATTCACCCGACAGCATCCGATACAAAACCAGCCCTAACGCAAAAACATCGCTTCGGTACGTCGGTTTGCCCATTGCCTGTTCGGGCGCCATGTAACCAAGCGTTCCCGATCCAGATAGGTCATGCAAACCTTGCTCAATGCGTGCTAGCCCAAAATCGGTCAGCCGGATCTCCTGGTTGGGAAACAGGATGAAATTATCGGGCTTGATATCGCGGTGCAAAATGCGGTTTTCGTGTGCATACGCCACTGCGTCGACCATTTGCACGATGTAATCGACAATCCGCGATCGTGAGGTTCGTCGCGATAATCGGTCACCCAGAGACTCCTGCCCGAGCGGAAACACCATGATGAAGTGTCCATCGACGTAGCGAGCGTCCTTCAGGGGCAAGATGCCAGGGTGCTGCAGTTTGGCCATAATGCGCACTTCTCGCTGCAACTCGTCGGCTGTTTGACTGTTGCCCACGTATCGGTCATCGGGAATCTTCAAGGCCACCCGTCGGTCTTCGATCGTATCGACCGCCGCGAAAACCGTCGCAAAGCCGCCTTCTCCCAACCGCGCGGTCAACCGGTATTTGCCCAGTCGGCTGCCAACACGCAGGACAGCCGCATCAGATTCTTTGTAAAGCTTTAACTTGGGTGGCACAGGGCGTCTCAGATCGCAGATTCACAGCTAGAGGTTGGGCGTCACCCTGCGAGTCTGCCGTCAGTCGTTCACTTGGCGAAGATCAACTGGCGGAACTCGCAACCGCTTTCCAGGGGCGACCACCTACTTTTGATCGTCAAATTCACTTCGGACGTTAAACCCAATTTCGCTGACCGATCTGATTCAATCCGCCCCAGTGCCGCGCGCAGCCGTCACAGCCGTCAAACTTTAGCTTGATTGGTCACGCAGTATTCGCTTGATCGGTCGCGCCGTAGCAGCGCAACGGGTCGCATCGATCACAGTTTACGGAACATCAGCAGCCGCATATCACAAACTTGTTTACCAGGCACATCAACCGCTTTGAGCCGCAAAGTACCGCGACCGGGGCTGAGATGAATCCGACCCAAATCCATGCTGATCCAGTCGCGCACGTAGCCCTCCACACGCTTGAACCGATCTTCCTTGGCACCGATCAACGGCGAATCGTTCGGCTCGGTGATCTTGGCCGTCAATGTTTGCCCTCCGATGCTCAGGGCAATCGTCGAACCGGTGCTATCACTGGGGCAGGCGTAATACATTTCGACACCGTATTCACCTTCGCCCAACACATCGACATCCCAAGTAATTTCGCCCTCGGTATCGGTCCAGTTTTCCATAAATGTGCAGTTGGGAAACTTATTGCTACGCTTGATCGTTCCGTGAGGCACCGCATCCCGGGCCGGCATTTGAGTAAAAACGGCGTCCGGATGCGCCAGCGTCATCGGACGTCGCTCTCCGCCTCCCTTGCTTGTCACCGGCTTGGTTTCGGCCGTCCAGGCAGCCAGTTTGGCGGCTAACCGTTTCGCGACCGCAGGCTTTTCGCCTGCAATGTTCTTTCTCTCGCGAGGATCACTCTGAATATCAAACAATTCGCCACTGCCCTGCATTCGGTACTGCTGACTACGAATGGTCGTTTTGCCATTCCAAGCGCTGAACAGGAATCGTTCGGCAGCCTGGACTTTGTGGCCGCGAAGCTGCGGCGCAACGGAGATTCCGTCAAGCGGCTTTTTGCCCTCCGGTGACAGCCCGGCAAAGTCGGCCAGGGTCGGCAAAAGATCGACAGCGGCGGCAATCGTCTGAATCTGAGTCCCGGGTCGAATTTCGTCCGGATAACGGATCACCAATGGCGAGCGCAGACCGCCTTCGTGTGTCGATCCTTTCCGCCCCCGCATTCCGCCGTTGAACCGCGAACCGTTGGGGCCATTATCGGAAAAATAGACGACGATCGTCTTGTCGGACAACTCGGTTTGATCCAGATGTTTCAAAATCCGGCCGACGTTCATATCAATGTTCTCGCACATCGCCAAAGCGGCGCGGGTGTGCGCCAAGTTCTGTCGCTTTCGATTCTCTAGCTCGGGATCAGGCCAAATCACTTTATCCTTGAATTTGTCCCAAAAACGATCAGGCACCTGCATGGGCGAGTGGGGTGTGTTGAGCGGTAGATAAACAAAGAATGGCTGGTCGCGATTGTCAGTGATGAAATCAATTGCATGCGTGGTCAGATCGTCCACCAAGAAACCGTCACCCTTGACGATCCGACCGTTGTGTTCAAGCATCGGCGAATAGTAGTGCCCCCAATGTCCGCTACAAAACCCGTAGTAATCATCAAATCCACGCGCGTTGGGATGATACGGATACTGCATCCCGCTATGCCACTTTCCATACGCCGCCGTCTGATAACCGCCACGCTTGAATACCTGGGCAATCGTTTGTTCGTCCGCATTGAAACGCTCGCCGCCGGTCGACGTGCTGTAGACGCCCATCCGCGTATGCCATCGCCCCGTCAAAAACTCCGCCCGCGTCGGCGAACAAACCGCACACACGTAAAAATGGCTGATCTCGGCCCCGTCACGCGCAAGTGAATCAATGTTTGGCGTCGCGATGTCCGGATTCCCATGCAGACTTAAATCGCCCCATCCTTGGTCGTCCGTCAAAATGACGATCACATTGGGTTGGCCGGTCGGTTGGGCCGCAACAATCGGCTGGGCTGAAACAACGCGTGCATCCAAAGCGTGCAGGACCAAAGCTGCCAATAGGACGAGCCCGAGTTTCGCTGGCGACGCCGAAGGTTTCGGTTTCGCCTTGGTCAGCGATAAAAGTTGAATCGATAAGTTGGCCAAGAACGTAGGCATCGTGATTCCAATTTGCTTGAAGCTACAGGGCATGGGCGGCGATCGTCGCGGTCGCAACCGATCGGATCGATTCCGTCATCGGGCATCCGAAAACGATTGCCTCACCACGTCGTCATGGATACCCATTGGGTATCATCCTCGTATCTGCCGCAACGTCTGGATTTAATGCGGCACCTGAGCATTGTGTTCAGCTTGCATGGGACGGTCAAACGCCATCACCACGCTGCGTGTCACCAACGGCTCCAAAACTTCGATTCCTGCAATCGCCAAAACGCAATTCTGTGGTCACAGTGCGTGAAACCTACGCCTGCTCGCTGGCGGCCGCCTGGCCGTTGCCCGGGCGCATGCCGTAGAGCTCCAAAAATCGCTGCTCGGCCTTGATCGTGCCGATCAAAATCAAAACCGCATCACTTGGCAAACTTTCATGCGGATCGGGTGCCACTTCGGTTCCACTGGGCCTGCGAATCGCAACGACGCTGCAATCGGTTTCCTCGCGGATCGACGAATCCGCAATCGTCCGACCCACCAAGGCACTCGGTACGGGAACCTCAAAGAGATCCAACCCTTCGGCGACCATCACAATTTTGTTTCCTTCGAGCAAGTTCATCACACGTCCAGCACCCATGGATGCGTAGGACAACACAGTATCGGCTTTGGCGCGTTGCAACGTCGCGACGTTTCGTTCGTGCGTCGCCCGCGATAGGATCTGGATGTCCGGACGAAGCTGCCGGCAATAGATCGTCAGATAGACATTGACGTCATCATCGTGCGTCGTAATCACGACCGAATCCGCCTGCCGAATCCCCGCCTGTTCAAGCACAGCCAAGTCGGCTGCACTGCCGAGCACGTACTTTTCCGGATCACGAATACGCTCGGGCAACAGTTCCACAATCCGGTAATCGATACCTCGTCGCGACAGATACTCCGCCGTCGCTCGACCGACGCGGCCACCTCCAAGAATCAGCACGGGGTGGTTGGAGACATTGTAGATACAGAAAAAAGCATCGTAGTTCGCTAAGTGCTCTTTCGTCCCCGCCAACACCAAAATCGTGTTTTCGGTGATCTGCGTCTCGGCTTTGGCCGCTTCAAAGACACCGCGTTCCCAAACGCCAAGAACGGTCACGCCGACCGCTTGCCGCAGGTTGCTCTCCGACAAGCTTCGTCCAACCAGTGGTGTGCAATGCGCCGTGGCTTCGGCAATCAACAACTCATCGAACTTCCCAATCACGTGCGATTTCGCATCCCCACTCAAGGTACGACGCGCAAACGACTGACCAATCATGTGCTCCAACCGGAAAACATGATCGCTACCGGCCAGTTTCAATATGTCGATGGACGCTTCATCACTGGCCGTCGTGATGATGGGAATTTTTTCGGCACTCCCGCGGGCGGTAAACGCAACGCTGGTGTTTTTAAAATCGTTGGCAGTACTGACCACCATCGCCGCGTTCTCGATCCGGACCTTGGACCATGTTTCGGGGTCATCACAATTGCCCACCACGACGTTCAATCCCAAATCGTGCATCCGCAGCGCTTCCTCCACTTCATCCACCAGCAACGAGTAGGGGATGTGATAGTGTTCCAG
>JABDKS010001025.1 GCA_013002105.1 Pirellulaceae bacterium
AATTATGGCTTGTCAGGGAGATTTCCCGTTTTTGACCAGCGCCGCTGCGGTCACACGGCTGCGAATCTTGGCTTCTCAGTTCAGCAAGCGTGTTGCCCGAATTACCCCGCATTCTGATCACCCGGCATTCTGCTTTGTCGCTCCATCGGTCATTCTGTCGTGTTCGCCCCGTCGAGTTCAAGACGCTTTGTTCGCTTGGTGGTTGCCGCCACACGATATCTATCGCTGATCGTCCATCGCTCATCCCTCTCTGTTCACCAGTTCCCATTGACCGTGTCCGAATCTGAATCAACATCATCGTCATCATCGGATTCGCCCACGGTTGGTTCGTCCGAGCCACTATCCGACAGCCCGGTTTCGTTGCGTCTGAAACCATCGAGGCAGTTTCCGTTTTTGTCGCGTCATCCCTGGGTTCATGCTCACGCGTTAGCCGATGACGGTCGCAAACTCTCTTGCGGGCAAGTCGTTGATCTACTCGATCACGATGGCAATTGGATTGCGCGT
Organism: Pirellulaceae bacterium; assembly: GCA_013002105.1. The sequence goes on from JABDKS010001025.1 coordinate 505, forward strand.
GGGTTGATCAACCCGAGCAGCCGATTGCGAATTCGTTTGTATGGCTTCGATTCCGGAATCGAACTTGGTGAGGATCTGTGGCGGCAGCGAATCGACGGGGCGATCGAGCGACGGCGTTTGACCGGCCCGGCCATCCCGACAGGTGCGGAACGCTTGATCTTTAGCGAATCCGATTTGCTGAGTGGATTGATTGTGGATCGCTACGCAGATTGTTTGGGAGTTCAGTTCACCGCGGGCGGGTTGATGCGTTGGCGTGAGGCGATACTGCAGCATTTAAAATCGGCACTTCAGGCTCGCGCCATCATGGTCCGCGTCGATGCAAAAACGGCAAAACATGAGGGGATTAGCCACGAAGAGGGTTGGTATGAATCTGACGCTGTCGAGCAACCCGTTGACTACCAATTGAACGCATTGCAGTTGTCGGTCGATTTGCACAGCGGGCAAAAGACGGGTGGTTATCTGGATCAACGTGACAATCATGCCGTGGCGGCAAAGTATTTGGTCGGACGTCGTGTTTTGGATGTTTGCTGTTACACCGGTGGTTTTGGGTTGGTCGCTGCGAAACAGGGAGCGGTTTCGGTTTTGGGGATCGACAGTAGTCAGGCCGCGCTGGATGCGGCCGCCGCGGCAGTCCAACGGAATGGCCTGGCGAATATCGAATTTCAACGCGAAGACTGTTTTGACGCGTTGCAGCGATTGGGCGAAGCGGGTGAGAAGTTTGATGCTGTCGTACTCGATCCCCCTCGCTTTGCAGGGTCACGACACCAGATCGACACGGCCATTCGCGCCTACCGGCGATTGAACGCCATGGCACTGGATCTGTTGCCACCAGGGGGAGTTTTGGTCACGTGCAGTTGTTCCGGCCGCGTGTCCCGAGCCGATTTTTTGAACATGTTGGTCGATGTGGGACGTCGTCGTCGCCGAGATCTGATCGTGCTGGAGAGCCGCGGACCGGCCGCCGACCACCCCGTGGCGGTTTCGTGTCCCGAGAGCAATTACCTCAAGTGCATGATCGTCCAAGTCTCCTGATCGCTATTTTGACGTCATTTTTCCTGTGTAGATGGAGTATTTTGACGGGTGGCAAATTGCCACAGGTCCGATCAAGTTGCGGGAGACTCAGGGTCTTTGCGCGTCTATACTGAACGGCAGCCCACTCATCTCGATTCTCAACAAACTTCCCCCTGGAGTGCCTCATGTCACCAGGCGTGACGCTCAAAATTCTTCACGGTGCCGATCGCGGCAAGGTTTACGAAGACCTGTCGACGCCTCTGACGATTGGTCGTGAAGAAGGCAACGATATTCAACTGAACGATGAACGCGTCAGTCGGTGCCACTTCAAATTGCAGCGGGACAACGATCGTTTGGTACTGACCGATCTGGACAGTACGAACGGGACGAAGGTCAATGGTGTGGAGTGTCAGCTGAAAATTTTGCGTTGCGGCGATTTGATCGCGGTCGGACGCAGTTTGATGTTGGTGGGCAGCGAAGAAGAAATCGCGGCGCGTTTGGCCGCCTTGGGTGGCGAGAACCCGACCCTGTCACGCGATATGTCGTCGAGCGAAAGCTCGGTCGCATTGGAGCTCAATCACGAACCCAAGACGCCGTACCCGGCCGACGTGATGCAGATCCAAGAGGTACCATCGATTCCCGATGATCTGAGTCCCGGTCAAAAAGCGCAGTTCTGCGAGATCTTGGATTACTTGCAAGCACGTTTGCATCGCTTGATCGAAACGGCACGCATCGAAGAAGGTCAAAGCGAGGTCGTGTTGAAACTGAACGCTTGGCAACGCTTGTTGGACGCGCAAGCACGATTGGCGACCATGACGCGCGACATCGCGGATCCAGATTGGTCCCAGTGATTTCAAGGTCCCAGTGATTTCAAGGTTCCGGTGATCTTAAGGTTCCAGTGATCTCAGCGACCCGGTTACGCCCTTGGGTGAAACTGCTGGTGCACTTTTTTTAGCCGCGAATGTTCCACATGCGTGTAGATTTGCGTGGTCTGAATACTGGCGTGACCGAGCATCTCTTGGACTTGGCGAAGATCCGCACCACCAGCCAACAAGTGTGTCGCAAAACTGTGTCGCAAACTGTGCGGGCTGATCGTATCGTCGATACCGGCGCGACGCGCGTACATTTTGACCAGTCGCCAAAGCTGAATACGATCGAGTGGACGGCCACTGCGCGAGAGAAACAGTTCTTCGGGCCGCTGCGGGCTTTTGTTGGCTAGATCCGGTCGCAATTCTTGCAGGTATCGCTCGATCGCGACGATTGCTTGCGTCCCGATCGGGACCATGCGTTGCTTGCCCCCTTTGCCTTCGCAGCGAAGGTGCCGTTCATCCAGGGACAGGTCACGAACTTTCAGGTTGCAGACTTCCGATGCGCGACAACCAGTCGCATAGAGAACTTCTAACATCGCAACATCGCGTTGCCAGTAAGTGTCGGACTTGCGCGGTGCGCTCAGAAAGTCATCTATCTGGCGACGGGTCAGTACACCGGGAACACGTTGCCACATTTTTTGCGTGGCAAGAAGCTCGCAGGATTCTCCGTGACGACGCCTTCCAGTTGCAAGTATTTGAAAAAGGTTCGGATGGCAACGATGTTTCTCGCGACCGACGCGGGCGCCAGTTTGGCTTCCTGCAACTCGCCAATGAACTGCGTCAGATCTTTGACCTGCAATCGGTTCAACTTGCGTTTACCTAGCCAGTGAACAAATCGTTGCATATCACGCCCGTAGGCGGCGATCGTGTTCTTGGCCAAATGACACTCACCGCGCAGGTAGTCCAAGAAGTCTTGGTAGAGCGTTTCTGTTGCCGGGCCCGACTTTGCGGTCGGTCCCGATTTCTGCAGCATCTGAAGTTTGGTTTGTCGTTTCGCCACTTGGTTGCGTCAAATTCGATAGAGGTGCGTCGGTTAGGCCGCCACTGGTGTGCTGGTTCGTAAGGGAGAGTGCCTTTATGTTGCCAAGACGTCGTCTCGCTAAAATCGGCAGACGGCTGGTCGGTTCGCCACTACAATTTGGCTGCTGTCTGTTATGACGGCACTCGCCACGGTTTTTACGAGTAATCAAGTTTTTAGGTCGCATCCGCCTGGAGCGACCCCATCCTGCGGGAACAGATTGTCATGAATGTGATGGTTGTCGGCGGTGCCGGCTATATCGGCTCCCACGCCGTTCGCTTGTTGTTGGATGCCGGCCACAAGGTCACGGTGTTTGATAACCTCTCGCGTGGGCACCGCGAAGCCGTGCCCGAGGGCATGTTGGTCGAAGGCGATTTATCGGATCGTGCCAAAGTGGTTGCAACGCTTCGTGAACACGACATCGAAGCAGTCATGCACTTTGCCGCGTTCGCGCTGGTCAACGAATCGGTGAACGACCCCGCGTTGTACTATCGCAACAACGTGATCGCCGCGATCGAACTGCTCGATGCCATGCGCGAAGCCGATGTGAAGAAGATGGTTTTCTCCAGCACGACCGCGACGTACGGCGAACCCGACGTGGTGCCCATTGCGGAGACCACGCGGCAGGAGCCGATCAATCCGTATGGGTTCACCAAGTTGGTGTTCGAGCAGGCTCTGGCCGATTACGCCGCGGCATACGGTTTTGCGTACGCGGCGCTGCGATATTTCAATGCCGCCGGGGCGAGACCGGATGGTTCGATTGGCGAGGACCATGACCCCGAAACGCACATCATCCCGATCGTCTTACAGGTCGCATTGGGCCAACGTGACAAGATCACGATCTACGGCGATGACTATGCCACACCCGATGGAACGTGTGTGCGCGATTACATCCACATCGATGATCTTGGTGACGCGCACTTGCGTGCACTCGAACGGCTCGAGCCAGGCAAAGGATTGTGCGTGAATTTGGGAACAGGACGAGGGACAAGTGTCCGCGAGATCGTCGAGGCGTGCCGTGAGGTGACCGGGCATCCGATCCCCGAAGTCATGGGCCAAAGACGTGCCGGCGATCCACCCGAATTGATTGCCGACGCCCGATTGGCCGGCGAGTTGCTCGGTTGGAAGCCGAAATACAACGATGTCAAATCGATCGTGCAAACGGCTTGGAATTGGCATCGTACGCATCCGCAGGGATATGCGACGAAGTCGAATTGACACGAGGCTTTTCGCTAAAAAACGGTCGTTGGGTACTTTATACTGGGATACAGCGTTTCAGTGACACGGCCGTATCGCGGGCAACCGCCCGCTGATGTTGGGGGCACTACCCTCTGTGCGGCTGAACTGTTCCCCATTCAGGCTCCTCAAAGGCTTTTCGCAGGCTCGTCTCAGGCGGACGTGCAAGCCTGCCATCCGTTCCGGCATTATGGAAAACCCGATGCGACCGTTTCTTTCATTGTTTTGCATTATCTCGTTGAGTGTGATCAGCGGTGCGGCTGAACTATCGTCGCGCGAAAAAACGATTCTCAATGCGATCAATTCCGCCGTCGGCAAAGCAGGCGCCGATTACAGCAGCGGCGATTACGCGTCGGCCGGCGAACAGATTCGCAAAGCAATGAATCAGATCGACGTGGCGGTCAAAGTGGGTACGCCGGATCTGTACGATGCGCTCGATCCGGCGATGAAACGGATCTCCAAAGCACATGCGATGCTGGAATTCGAAGGCGTGTCGCTGCCCCCATTTCGAAAACCGGCACGGCCCGATGCCGCAGCGATGGAGGCGAAACCTGACCCGCCCAAGAGTCCAACGCGTACCACACCGCCGACGCCCAATCCCGATCCCAACGCCATTAGCTTTACCAAGCAGGTCGCGCCGATCTTGGCCAATCGATGCGGGCAGTGTCATATCCAAGGTTCCAAGGGCCAATTCAACTTGGGCACCTTTGCGATGCTGATGAAAGGCCCGCCCGAAGGCGTGGTCGTGTTTGCAGAGGACACGATCGGAAGCCGATTGATTGAGACGATCGAAACCGGTGATATGCCCCGCGGTGGAGGAAAAGTTTCGCCGCCGGAATTGGCGATTTTGAAAGGATGGATCATGCAGGGAGCCAAGTTCGATGGCCAGGATCCCAATGCTCCCATCGCCGGTGGTGTCGCCGCGGCACCGGCCGCGACGCAGGTACCGGAAGTCAAACGGGCCACCGGAAACGAAACGGTCAGCTTTGCACGCGATGTCGCGCCGCTGTTGGTGGGCAACTGCAATGGATGCCATATCAACGCAATGCAAGATCGCGGCGGATTGCGGATGGATAACTTCACTCAAATCCTCAAGGGTGGTGACAGCGGACAGATCATCATTCCCGGAAAAGGCGACGACAGCCTGCTGATCAAAAAGCTCAAGGGTATGGGGATCGAAGGAGATCGAATGCCCGCTGGTGGTCGTCCTGCACTGGCCGACAAAGAAATTCAATTGATTTCGACTTGGATTGACGAAGGCGCGACCTTGGACGGTGCCAGCGCGATGCAGCCGATCACGGTGATGAGCCAATTGGCTTGGGCGGCCAATGCGACGACGGATCAAATGAACGAAAAACGTCAGGAACTGGCCGGCACCCATATGGATTTGGTCGCAACGTCCGGAACACCCGTTGCATCCAAGACCACGGAGCATTTTTATGTGATGGGGACGTCGTCCCAAGGCACGATTGATCTGGTCGCGCAGCAGGCCGAAGCTCACATGAAAGCGGTCAAACTGGTGGCCCGCGGCGGTGACGGTGACGAGTTCTTTCACGGGAAAGCCACGATCTTTGTTTTGCCGCGTCGTTACGACTACAGCGAATTTGCCAAGATGGTCGAAGGGCGCAGCGTGCCGTCGGATTGGACCGGCCACTGGAAATTCGACGGCATCGATGCCTACGCCGCTGTGGTCGCAACGGACCGCGATGAAGAGGACGAAATCGCGGACCGATTGCTAGCTCCACTGGCAAGTTTGGCGGTGGCGACGCGGGGCGGGGATATCCCACGCTGGTTCGCCGAAGGCGTGGGGGCGAACGTCGCCGGCCGCACGACGTCCAAGGATCGCGACGTCAAACTGCGATTACAGGCAGAGACAAGCGAAGCGCTTGCGTCGTGCAAAGATGCCAAGGCGTTTCTGGACGGAAAGCTCAACCCTGTTCACACCGATCGATTAGGTGCAGCAATGGTGTCGACGATGATGGATCGCAAGAACCGCAAACAATTTGACGCCTGCCTGCGATCGGTCGCCGACGACGTTCCGTTTGAATCAGCTTTCGCCAAGTCGTTCCGGGCACCCGTGAATACTTGGATCAACAATTGGCTTGCCTGGGCCCGCGGTAGCTAATCAGACCCGCGGTAGCTGATCGGACCCGCGGTAGCTGTTTGGCCCGACGTAGTGGACGGCGCGCTAGCGCTGATCGGGTCCGCGGTAGCGTATTGGCCGCATCACCCAGGGTGGACTTGATTGGGGATTGATCGCCCACGCTCTGGTGGGCGACACTTGCGGGGTCGTTTTCGTTCCCAGATTCTCCGCGAGTCATCCATGTCTGCCCAAGACCGTACGCTGGATCAGTATCACGAATACATGCAGATCAATTCGGTTTCCCACTTCCTGCGTGCAGCCCGCGAAGTCGGCTTGCTTGGCGAGTTGAGCCAGGGACAGCGGACTGCCGAGCAGCTGATTGAGACACTGAAGCTGGCGGCTAAACCGGCTGTACTGATGTTGGATGCTTTGATGGCGATTGGGATCGTCGAAAAATACGAGGACGATTACGCATTGTCGCGAGCGGCCCATCTGCTGTGTCAGTACGACAATGATTTGGGGGACGCCCGCTGGCAAAAGCTAGCCGATTCGGTTCAAGGC